>DAOUPS010000082.1 GCA_030626045.1 bacterium
CATCGATCATGTCCACCATAATATCTTCAACAGAGGTATCATCCGGCTGTTTCCATGATTTAGCGGTAAAGGCTTGTTCGGCAAACAGGCCGCGAAAATTCTCGTTTCGCTGTTCTTCCAGCAGATCCTTGCGTGCGGCAACTTTGTTTGTAACATCGAGATATGATTTACCGGGATCAAAACCTTTGCTCGATGGTTTATTGGTTACATATTTGACATATTTCCATGCTTCTCTGATTCGATCGTTATTTCCGTATCTTTGAGAGGTAACTTGTTTGTTTTTAGTTACCGCCAAGCCCCAATAACTCGCGTAGTTCACCTTTCTATCAAGATTGACTTGTGGAACCGGAGCGATGTCAAAATTAAGTTTGGGATCCATTTTCTTTAGCCGGTCATACATGTGCGCATAATTTATCATCATTGCAACCCGCCGATATCTGAAGCTGTCTATGGAGTAATCCATTTTGGTGTTCCATGTATAAACGTCGCTATCACCTTGAGCAAATTGCGTGTAGAATTTAAGCGAAGATAATCCTGGACTTACGCTGCCATGAACTGACTCATTAAAAGCAACAGTTTTGCCTATATTCATTATCGTGCCGTTTTGCATCATCATCAATGCGAGAATATCAGTGGAGCGGTTAATAGCTCCAGGATCTTTTGATCGGCCGAGTGCTATTGCTGATTGCGTAATATTCCCAAAATTATCGATCTTGGTTAATTTTTTTGTATGATCTTTGACTTCATCCCATGTCTTTGGGGGATAAGCGATACCGGCTTGGTTAAATATGTCTTTGTTATAATAAAGGGCAAGCGTGTCGCAGTAAAGCGGCATAGCGTATACTTCACGGCTTTCTCGAGTCTCTTCAACAAAATCCTGGTAAAAAACATCAACAAATTCATTTTTTTTCTTTATAAGATAGGAATTCGAATCTGGCAAAGGAGCGACCTTTTCCTTATGCTTCGGAAGCCAAGTGTTTTTGAAAAAAATAATATCAGGAGCTTTTCCGCTTGCAATTGCATCAATAAGCTCTTTTTCGTATTCGTCGGCATTGGATGATATCTTTTTATATTTTACATCCTTAATTTTTGGTGTTTTGTTATAAAAATTTTTATTAATATCTTTAAAACTGTCCGAATTATCAAAAACACCCCACACCTCAAGTGTGAATTCGTATGAATCAGTTTTGTCTGTACAGCCTGAGAAAATGAAAAGAGAAGAGAAGAAGCAAACAACAAAAAAACAACTTAAGAACTTTTTATTTTTCATTTTTGCAATTAAATAAACAACCTTTATCTCTATTAAAAACAATTCCTTGGTAAGTATATCATATACTACCTTAGCAAGGCAATAAAAGAACGAACCAGGGGCTATTCTTAAATAATGCAGAACGTAAAGAGTGATCAAAAAACAGCAACTGCGGCAATTTCTTCTTCCTTCTTTAAGCGCATTATTCTTACTCCTTGCGTAGCACGGCTAAGAACGGGAATACTTTTAACAGGGGTTCTGATGATTTGCCCCTTGTTTGAACTGGCAATTAGATCTTGCTCGTTATCTTGCCGTAAAATATTTGCTGACGCGAGCATTCCGGTTTTTGTTGTTATTTTTGTTGTTCTAATTCCTGATCCTCCGCGAGATTGAACTTTGTATTTGCTCAATAAAGTGCGCTTCCCAAAACCATTCTTTGAGATGACCAATAGCTCTAGTTTTTTATATTCTTTGCGAATTACATTCATACTTATAACAAAATCGTCATTTTTAAGTCTTAACGCGCGTACTCCTGCGGCTGCGCGGCCCATTGAGCGTACCTGGGACTCTTTAAAGCGTATTGCCTGACCATTGGAAGTCGTAACAATAATGTCATCTTTTCCTGATGTTGTTCCAACCCATTGAAGTGAGTCGTTTTTTTGCAGTCTGATCGTGATCAAACCGCTTCTGCGAACGTTTTCAAAGTCTTTTAACGGTGTTTTTTTGATTTTGCCATGCACGGTTTCCATTACCATATACTTTGCGTTTGAGTTTTTCGAAACTGAAAGAATCGACGTTATTTTTTCCTCAAGGGCAATTTGCAGGAAATTTACAATCGCTTGTCCTTTTGCGGTTCTTGAAGATGTTGATATTTCGTACGCCTTAAGAGAAAATACTTTTCCAGTGTTTGTGAAAAAGAAAAGATTATCATGCGTCATTACATTGATTACCTTATCAACCGCATCACCTTCTTTAATAGATCCGCTGATAACTCCTTTGCCGCCTCTTTTTTGAGTACGGAATGTGTTTGGAGAAAGGCGCTTGATATAACCATCTTCCGTGATGCTGATAATTGCCTCTTCGTTTGCAATAAGATCCTCTTGCGAAAAGCTGTCTACGGAGCCTTTGCATACTTTTGTTTTTCGTGGTGATCTGTATTTCTCCTTCAATTCTTTAAGTTCATCTTTAATGATCCCGAGTATTTTTTTTGGATTTCTAAGGATTGTTGCAAGTTTTTTAATAAGCTTTAGTTTTTCCTTGAATTCGTCTTCGATCTTTTTTCGTTCAAGTCCGGCCAGCGTCTGCAATTTCATTTCCAAGATCGCGGCTGCTTGTTTATCCGATAAATGAAAATTTTTCATTAAATTAACATGTGCTCTCTCTTTTGTTGCCGAGCGTTTTATGGTAGAGATTATCTTATTTATATGGTCTAGCGCTTTTTTGAGTCCTTCGAGAATGTGTGCTCGTTCGCGCGCCTTGTCAAGCTCATATTTTATCCGCCGTGTAATAATTGTTTGGCGGTGATTGACATATTGCTCGAGAATTGATTTTAAATTAAGGGTTCGCGGTTCAATTCCATCGACTAAGGCGAGCATATTAAAATGGAACGTTTTCTGTAATTCTGTTGAAGCATAAAGCTTATTAAGTACTTTTTTCGGATAAGCATCTTTTTTAAGATCAATGACAATTCGGACGCCATCTTTATCAGATTCATCACGGATGTCCTTTATGCCTTGAATCTTTCCGTTTTTTACCAGATCAGCGATCTTCACGATCAAGTTGGATTTATTTGTCTGGTAAGTTATTTCACTGATGATAATCTGAAATCTGCCATTTTTTTCTTCAATAATGTTAGCGCACGCACGCATCACAACTCCGCCTCGACCAGTAGAGTATGCTTCTATAATATCCTTTTTATTGTAAATGAACCCGGCGGTGGGAAAGTCAGGTCCAGTGATGAATTCGGCGAGTTCCTCAATGCTCACATTAGAATTGTCGATATAATGTGTTATGCCATCAACAAGTTCATTAAGATTATGAGGAGGAATATTGGTAGCCATGCCAACTGCAATTCCCATAGCTCCGTTAAGAAGTAGCTGAGGAAGTTTAGCGGGGAGATATGACGGCTCTTTTCGCGTGTTATCATAATTATCAACCCAAACAACTGTGTTTTTATCAATATCGAATAATAATTCCTCTGATATTGATGAAAGGCGAGCTTCCGTATAACGCATTGCCGCCGGACTGTCACCATCCATCGAACCGAAATTTCCCTGTCCTTGAACAAGAGGATCACGTAATGAAAAACTTTGTGCCATACGGACCATTGCTTCATAAACAGCCGAATCGCCGTGAGGATGATATTTTCCAAGCACTTCACCGACAACCATTGATGACTTTCTAAATCTTGCCGAATGCTTAAGTCCAAGTCTCCACATGGCATAGAGAATTCTTCTTTGAACGGGCTTAAGGCCGTCTCGAACATCAGGGAGTGCTCGTTGAACGATCACGCTCATTGCATATGAAAGGTACGACTCTTCCATTTCTTTAGTAATTGGCCGTTTCTCTATTTTTCCAATATTATTCATAAATGCATTGTTATGCCATTAAGCGCTTACTTCACAATGCAAAACAACACCCACAAAGGCATTGTTTTGCCGCATCTTTCGTAAGAGCCTGATTGAAAATCCCATATCCTGCTACAATTTCTTTTCCAGAGGCGGACAAGTATGTTTTGGCTGTTCCGAGTACTATTTGCCTCGCCGAGACAGAATCGCAGCGAAAGAGGATTTTCAAACAAGCTCCAAGGAGAAGTTACTTATTGCCTTGCGATTTGTCAAGAGAGGACTCGTTTTCTCCGAGAACAGCATTTTTTGCGCTTGCCGCAGCATTTTGTTTTTCAAGCTCTGTTATGACAGTACTTTCCTGGCGTATCGAAGGCAGGTTTTGTTTGAAATGTTGCACGGTTCGAGTGTTTTCATTGTTGTCGACCAGTATTCC
>DAOUPS010000060.1 GCA_030626045.1 bacterium
TAATTTTATTGTCAAAGGTCTCTGGCCAAATTTAGCCATCAAGGAAGGTTAGCATATGTTTAAATTTTTGTCAACACCACTTGACGACATTAATATTATTTGCTATACTGTATTCAGAAGCTCAGATAAAAATGTTGGGCAGTTGCGGCAAATAATCAGTTTTTATCATTAAAATCTGACAAAATTCATGAAACAAAATCTTGTTGATTTAGGTTTTTCCAAAGAAGAAGCGCAAATTTATTTGGCCTTGCTTAAAATCGGACAAACAACCGCCGGACCCATAGTAAAAAAGACCGGACTTCACCGTCAGATTGTTTATGACACGTTGGAAAAGCTCAAAAATAAAAATCTTGTTACCGAAACAATAAAATCCAACCGCAAAAATTGGCAAGCGGGAAGTCCTTCGGAAATTTTAAAGCAAATAAAATCCAAAGAATCCTTAGCTCGGCATATTCTGCCCGATCTTCTTTCTATGCAAAGCTTATCCAAACACCAGCAGGAAGTTCGCGTTTTTGAAGACGTTGACGGATTCCGGTCGGTCCATGAGAGAAATATCAACAGCCAGCCGAAAAATTCAATTGTAATGATAATGGGATCGAGTGGCTGGCAGTGGGCGGGAGTTATGGAAAAAGCTAAATTCTTAAAAAAGTTTGAGAAAATCCGCATGGATAAAAATATCGGCCATCATTTGATTTTTTTCGAAAAAGAAAGAAAAAGTACGCAAGAGACAATAAAAAAATATTGGCTTAAGCAACCAAAAGATAAAAGGAGAATCTATAAATTTTTGCCCGATCAATTCCAAAGCCCGGTAGGAACGCAAGTCTGGCATAATAATATTACGCTTATTATTTACTCCAAACCGGTTTTGATTGTCCAAATTAAAAATGACTTGGTAGTCGAAAACTTCAAAAAATATTTTGAGTTGATGTGGAGAATAGCAAAAAAATAACTTTTGCTTTTACACTCTTAGTAAGCTTGCGTTGGTCTGAGTTGCCCTCCAATACGGCGGGCAGGCCAGCCCGTACCGGAGCGGTACGTTCGGGCGGACAAACTCGGACCAGCAGGGTGTTTAGACATTACCGATTAAGCTTGACATTTCTGTAAGAGTGTGCTATTCTTAACGGAAGTCACTTATTTGGCTTTTAGTTCCTAATAATCGAAAAACATAAAGAAGGAGAAGGAGAGAAGATGAAAAAAGAGATAGTAATTCCCATTTTTGTTTTGGTAACTATAGCGGCTTTTGTACTCATAGCATCAAACACATCATGGCTAGGAAGTCGATTCTATGAACGTCACCAGAAAATTGAGAAAGTTTCAGAAGTTTCAGAAGTTACCGTTCCTTCCGGAGAGGAGAAAATAACACTCTTAGTGAGTAAGATATTTATTGGAGTTGAACATTTAGATGAGAATCAATATTCCGTTCAACTCGCATGGGAGAACGGAAATGCCACAATTCCTCTATTTCAATCAGAGGAATTCATTGCATTTAAAATCCCCCATCTCCTTATTTCTCCGGAACTGTCCGTCGTCTTTCGGGACGGTAGACAAAAAACAATACCCCTTGATGTTGATGACAACTGAAATACCCTGTCGGGCTCGTTAAAAATAAAAGCCCTTTGTTCTTACTGACGAGTCCGGCTTTTATATTCATACAATATAATGAAATCGGGTAATAAAGAATTTGTAACTGTCATATTGTAAAATTTTACCGACAAGAAACCCCGCCTTTCACGAAGAGCGGGGTTAATTTCTTCACAGCCAGTAATATATCACTCACCAAATTTATAATGCTTTTTGATCGGCTCGGTTATTTTCCATACGCAAGAAAGCCCTGAAGAGAAAATTACCAGATCGCCTTTCTCAAAACTAACTGTTTCATCGCTATCATCTGGGATCACTTCCGCCTTTCCTTCAAGAATGTAGCATGTTTCTTTCTCACCATAGGACCACGGAAATTCAGAAACGTCTTTTTCCCAAATAGGCCAATCGGTGATCTTCATTTCATTGAGTCTATTTTGTGAAATATCATGTTCGACGTGGATAGCATTCATAATGTTACTTTTATCGTTTAAGAGCGCAAACTGCAAGCTGGTCAAGCCTCTTTTGTTCAACAAGCTCAATTCCCTCCCAATCGCAAGTTCCGTCAACAATTACCATATTCTGATGGTCTTTGATCTGGCTAAGATCAGTGATGCGATTTTCATTCCCTACAACCACCCATCCGGAAAAATCTTCATGTGGATTTCCTTTATTGTAATAACGAACACGATCTTCTCCAAAATAATATCGTGCTGAAGTATAATCAAAGGGATTCCCGACGACAATAATTGAATCAGAAGCAATAATATCGGACGAAAGATCTGAAACCTGTGTCCACCCGCTTTGAAATGGAACCGGTTGTTTAAGTGTAAACAACATACCGCCGTAGATAATTAAAACTGCCGCCCACGCCCATTTTTTCGTGAAAACATATCCAGCAATCGCTCCCACTATCAGATAAACCAGCACCGCGGCCGGCATAAAATAGCGAGCGACATAAAGCTTGATATTAACGTGGGATAAAACTATTAAAAACAGCAAAGTTCCAAAAGACATCATGGTAAGAATAAAAAGCTCACGCGATTTTTTATCTTTTATCCAAGCCAATGTGATACTCGCGGCAATAAACACAAAAATTAAGATCCCTGCCGATGTTCCGTCAAAAAATGCTATAAACTCATTCGACCAAGGAACGCCTCCTGTTCCGGGAGGATGCCCAAAAAAGAAGATCTGCAGCGTCTTGGGAATATCACTCAAGTACGACGGATCTATCCAACCAAGATTTCCTTTCATCATGTGCAAATAAAAAATTTTCAGCCAGCTGGCAAAAAAGACAGCTATCACACCAACACCGAGCCAAAATCCTTTCTCGCCGAACAATGAGCGAAATATTTTTTGCTTGTTAAATATGACTCGATACACAATATGGGTAATATAGAAAAGAACAAAAAAGAAAAGTGCAAGATAGTGGGTGTAAAACGACAAACCTGAAAAAATTCCCCAAAGCACGTAATACTTTGTTTTCCCGGTCTCGATCGATTGGTAAAAAAACCAGATTGCCCATAGAAACAAAAACCCAAACAGCGCGTACATGCGCGCTTCCTGTGAATACTCGATGGCAAACGGAGATATGGCCGTGATCATCGCCGCCAACAAGCCCGCCTTTTGATTGAACATTTTATTTCCAATCCAGTAAATAGACATGATAGTAGCAACACCCATCGCCAAGGAAAACGTTCTAATGCCAAAAGGCGTATAGCCAAACACAGCCGCCCACGGCTTGGCCAGCCAGTAATAAAGCGGGGGATGAACGTCATCAAAGATCATCTGGTTCATTTGCCCAAAAGGCGCTTTCAGCAAAATTCCGGTAAACGCCTCATCATACCAAAAATCGCGTTGCGACAAGATCGGCGCGAACCTGAGCGCTAGCGCGCATAAGATGATAAGTACGAAAGAGAAAATAACAGTTTTCTTTCTCATTTTTATTTTTGTTCTTTATCCTTTAGAAAACAATACCGGCTGATATTGTTATGGAATAGTTATATTATATCATATTTTTACTATCACGACCCTATATTTTATACATTAATAAGACAATTATATCGCTACGCTATTCCATATTATATCAAAAATGGCTTTTTGTGCGTCGGAAAAATCTTTTGATTCAATAATAAATCCCAGCTTTTCTTCTTTGGAAGAGATAACCACGACTTTATTATCATATATGCATATATACGGTTTAATATCTACTTCTTCCTGCACAAAACGCACCTCTCGGCGCTGTTTTATATGCGGAATTCCCTTTTCCCGCTTTGGCTTATACTTAAACGAACGCAATGACAAGCTTTTAATTCCGGCTTTAATTCTTTTTTTCACGAACTCATCAACAAATTTTTCTCCCAGCAGATCTTCTATGTTGAAGCCAGAAATATAGTAGCGGCAAAGCTTTTCTCGGCAGGTTAAAATATCTTCAAATATCTTTTTTAATCCGCTTTTATGGCGGTAGATTTTAATTTCCGGCTGAAAGCCGTCCTGCCCGAAAATATTTTTAAGATCGGGAAGAATATTGGCAATAGTGTCCTTTCTTTCCCGCAATAGATTATTAAGGCTTGCTTTCGGATCTTCGGCAAAATAGTATTTCTTATCATCTTTTGTAGTTTTGTTGATCATGCCTTTTTTGATCAAGCTGTCCAGGCAATGATAAACCGTAGTTCTTTTAATGTCAGTAGCTGAAGCAATTTGAGCCACGGTGGCTTTTTTGATTTTCAAAGCCGCGATATAGATCCGGGCCTCTTTTCCGGAAATTCCCAGATCTTTTAATTTGTTTTCAATATTTTCCATAGTTTCAACTTTTGTCAACAATTTTGGTCGTTATTTATACTATACTTTATGGCTTAAATAAAGTCAAGTTGAAAAAAATGATTTTATTGATATCCATTATATTTGATAATTTCAAAATAATATTTTAGAATTTACTTTAATTTATATTTGTATGCGAAAAATGAACAAAATAACTAAAATAATTCTTTGGGTTATAATAGTTCTTGTCATCATCGGAGGAATATGGTATGGAGCAAACAAGAAACAAACACAAATACCGGTTTCTCAAACGCCGATAAAGATTGGAGCAATTTTGCCGTTGACTGGAAAATATTCATTTATAGGAGAGTATTTAAAAGAAGGCGCTGAATTAGCAAAAGATGAAATCAATTCTAATAATAGAATTGATGGCACTAAATTAGAAATAATTTACGAAGATAGCCAAGCTGATACAAAATTAGCTTTAAGTTCATATAAAAAACTTTCTGAATTTGATGATGTTAATATTTTTTTAACTACAATAAGCGGTGTTACTCTTGGCATTGCTCCTTTAGCTGAAGAAAACAAAAATTTAGTCTTTTCCATAGGAACAGCTTCTACAAAAATTTCCAATGCAGGTGATTATATTTTTAGGCATAATCTTCTACCGCGAACAGAAGCCAAGGTATTGGCGAAATTTATTCACGATAAGATGAATATTGAAGAAGTGGGAATGTTGTTTGTTAATGCAGACTCAGGGATATCATATAGGGATGCATTTGAAGAATCATTTGAAAAAATTGGAGGGGAAATAAAAATAATAGAGTCACACGAAAAAGGAACTGGTGATTATAGAACTCAATTAATGAAGATAAAATCTAGTGGCGTTAATGCAATTGCCGCGTTCAGTTATTCAAACGAACTTGCCCTTGCCTTAAAACAAGCGCAAGAATTAGGCTTAAATGTTCAGTGGTTTAGTATATACGATGCTGAAAGTCCAAAACTTTTAGAAGTGGCTCGAGATTCTGCCAATGGTTTGATATATACTCATTATTTTGATTCCGACTTTAGATCGCTAATAGCTGAAAAATATAACGAAAACTACAGACAAAAGTACAACAGAGATTCTGAATCATATGCCGCTTTGATGTATGACAGCGTAAAAGTTTTATCTCGAGCCATAGAAAATTGCCGTGAATCAGTTAATCCTACTTGTATGAAAGACGAATTATATCAAATAAAAGATTTTCATGGTGTAACAGGTAACATTTCATTTAACGTGAAAGGCGATACTGAGAAACAGATAATCATAAAAACCATCAAAAATGGAGAATTTATATCATATAAAGAAGAGTAAACATTTTTAATTTTGATGGATTACGCTAAATTCCATATTTGGCCCAAAATCATA
>DAOUPS010000013.1 GCA_030626045.1 bacterium
CCGGAAACTGGGAATGGACTTGCGAGGAAACAGGAGGAAGTGATTTTTGTGAAGCAAAAAGATCCCGCGGTTGGAAAGAGGTTGTTATGTAGGGAATTTATCCGCTTAAAATGGAAAATTAGAGAAACAAAAAACGAGTCTTCACTGGATAGAGTGTCGGACTCGTTTTTTGTTTTTACATTTTCGTATTATTTTCACAAAACTATAGTAAACTCATTCGATTTTTTGTTATTCCGCTCGCATATTCTTCTTTTTGTGGCGTACCGTATCCCTTATTTTTTCATTCTGTCTTCTTATCTGCTTCATCAGTGCTTCTTCGATCATGTCTATTGCTTTAAATAAATCATTATTATTCTTTTGCACGCGAAACGATTTTTTCGGAGTTACGATTGTTACCGAAACAGTCCACATCTTCCGCTTGTTCTGATCCAATTCGATATTGGCTTTAACTTCATCCGGATCTTCTTTTCTCAATAATCTGTTTACTTTAAATATCTTTCGTTTGATATACTCTGCTTCGCGCTCGCTTATCTTTGTTGTCTCAGCAAAATAATGTACGTCCATGGCGTATGTTCGTTAATTTTTAACAAGACCTTTAAAAACTGGAAAATTATATTCATATACATAAGACCTTTTGCAAAATAAGATTCGTCGCGAAATTTTCAAATTTTGCGCAGAATTATTTATAAATTTTTGAGCTTATACAGCTGTATAGGCGAAAAAATTTAGAAAGAATTATGCCAAAATTTGGGAATTGCAGCAGAAAAATTATTTTGCAAAAGGTCTATAGATACAACATCACAAAACTACATTGTCGTTTTCACCTGCCATCGTGCCGGATTGGCTCCGGCGGGAATCCAGTTTTTCTGTCATCCTCAAATCACTGGAAGCTTAGAGAGACCACTGTGGTTTTTTAGGCGATTGTTCCGAGTTCTTATTCTGTGCGGTAGAAACTGAAAATTTTATAAGATTCAACTGAAATCATGGAATTGCAATGAAAAGGACATTGAGGAACAGCTTTCTATATAACCAGCTGTATTTCTTCCCTTAGCTGGACCCCAAATTCATTACGCACTTTCATTTTAATGAGGCTGATTAGAATAATTACATCCTCCGCGGTTGCTTTTCCCAGATTAATAATAAAATTGGCTTGTTTTTCGCTAATCACTGCATCGCCGATTCTCTTGCCTTTGAGGCCGCATCGCTCGATCAGCCATCCGGCAGGAACCTTGTTTGTCCGGCACTTTACTTCCCTGTCATGTTCAAACGCTTTGCGAACATCTTCGGAAACAACAGGATTTTTGAAGACAGATCCCGCAGAAGGAAATTTTGCCAAGGATGGCTGTTCCTTTTTTCTGTGACTCGCGTATTCAAGAACTTTTCTCTCTATTTCAAGCTTAGTCCCTTTTGATAAATTAATTTCGCAATCCCAAATTATATGATCTTTATTTTCTTTGAACAGGCTGTTGCGATAGCTAAAGCGGCAATCGTCACAAGATATTTCCACTAAATCACTCCAATCTGATCTTTCACGATCAACGGTGCGAACAATTGATACGTGATCTTTCATTTCTGAGCCAAACGCCCCCGCGTTTCCATATATCGCGCCGCCAACCAGTCCCGGCACTCCCACGGCCCATTCCAGCCCGGTTAAACTATTTTTTATTGAAAACGCAACTAATTTTGAAAGTGGTGTACCGGCACCGCTTTGAATGGCATATTTTCCGGATATTTCTTGCTTGAGCGATACTGCGTCATTTTGAATTTTGATCACAAGGCCGTTAAAGCCTTGATCAGAAAATAAAATATTGCTCCCTCCTCCTAAAATAAACGTTTTAATTTTGTTCGACACCGCAAATTGCTGTGCCTCCGCAAGGTCATCAATATTTTCTACAGCACAAAAATATTGAGCCGGTCCGCCAATTTTAAACGTTGTCATTTCTTTTAACGGCACACTTTTTTTGATTTCCATGCCTTTATGCTTCTTTTATTGCTAATAAAGTATTTTTCGCGCATTTTTCCCATGAAAACCGCTTTATCCTCTCCAGTCCCCTTTTCACCATTTTCTCCTTCATTGTACGACGTTTCAGAATGTTTTGCAAAATACGAGCCAGCTCATGGTCGTCCAAAGAAGAAAATTTCATAACAGCATCACCGCCAACCTCCGACAAAGAAGAGTTGTCGGCAATAACAACCGGCACTTCCGATGCAAAGGCTTCAAGAATTGGAATGCCAAATCCTTCGTATAGAGACGGATACACAAATATTTCCGCTTCTTGATAAAGGCAGGCCAGATCCATAAAATCAACTTTACCGGTTCTAATAATATCATGCGTAAAAGAAGAATCATCGATTTTTTGAATAATTTTTTCCGATAACCACGCGGGTTCTCCGGCAAAAACAAGCTTTATATCATTAAATTCCTCCTTTCGCTTAATTATTTCAAATGCTTTTAAAAGTGTCGGAAGATTTTTACGAGGCTGGATCGCACCCACATAAAGCAAGTATCTGTGCTCGTTTTCCGAGTTGGCAATTTTATGCTTTTTCAATACACTTAACAATTTGTCGGAAGAGATCTTTTTCGAAAAAAGCTTTGGGTCAAAGCCGTGATGAATAACAATAATTTTGTCTTCACGAGTTTTCGGATAAAATTTTAAAATATCCTTTTTTGTCGATTGGGAAATTGCAATTATCTTATCGGCATGCCTAATGGCCGTTTCGGTGAAGAAATTCAATTTTAAAATATCCTTTTGAGGAAAGTGCCCGGAAAATATCTTAAAAGCAAGATCGTGGATCGTTACGATATATTTCGTTTTCTTCGGACCGATAAACGGTATCTGTTGAATCGGCATCCAGCACTTGTGCGGATGTTCGGCACGCAGTTCGTAGGCAAAACGAGTTTGCGTCCACCACCAAGGATATGGAATCTTTCGGTCAATATAGTTTTGGTAGAGAACCGGTCTTAACGCTTTGTTAAAATTTCTTTTATGATAAAGATAAAATGCGCTTTCACTATCAAAACTGCCAAACCAGTCAAGCATGTTTTTTATGTAAACACGCGTCCCATCGATCCTGTTATAGTCCAGATCCGCACAGTCTATGGCAATTTTCATGATCATAGTTAAGGGACTGTTACCAAACCAACTCCTACCAAAAATTGTTAATTTTACATACAGCTTCGAAAAAAATTATTACCTATGCTAATGCATAACTAAGAATTTTATTTCTTCGCTGTGTATAAAATTTCCTAATTTTTGCCAACGAAGCTGGTTTGGAAACAATCCCAATAAGGGACTATCCCTGTCATAAGGATAAATTAAAAAAGCTGCACGCGTTATCGTCAGTTATCCGCTCGAGACTTTCCATTGTTACTTCTTTAATTTTCGAAATTTTTTCAATAACATATTTTACGTAAAGAGGCTCATTGCGCTTTCCTCTTACCGGAACCGGAGCCAAAAACGGGCAATCAGTTTCAACCATGATCCTTCCCAATGGGATCATTTTGATAACTTTGAATATTTCAGCATCCTCTTTCTTGGGAAATGTTATGTTTCCTGTAAAAGAAAAAGTTAAATTTTTTAATGATAAAAATCCTTCAGTCTGTAAAGTATTTCCACTATAACAATGCACAACAACCTTCATGTTTTTGTATTCGTCTTGTGAAATGATCTCAAGTAGGTCTTCGTACGCATTACGGCAATGAATAACAACCGGTAAATCCGTCTTTTTAGCAATTTTTAGCTGCCGTATGAATAATTCTTTTTGTTGTTCTTTATTTTTTTTGTTGTGGAAATAATCCAGACCGACCTCCCCGATGGCCACGACTTTCTTGTTTTGAATGGCATGTTCTTTAAGTGCGTCAGCTCTTTTTTTTAGCATTTCACTTAACTTATTATTCGCACTATGAGGATGATAGCCAATAGCACAGAAAATGTTTTTGAAATTCCTAGCAAGCTCAAGTGTTGACACGATTGTTTCTCCGTCAACTCCAATATTAACAATGGCTTTCCCTCCCTTGCTAAAAAACCGCGCTATCACCTCATCGCGGTCTTTATCATAATTCATAAAATCCAAATGTGAGTGCGTGTCGATCATAATAGCGGTACCTATAATCTTGGGAAAAAATGAATTTTGTCTTTTTTTATAAGACTCTCATGAATAGCACTGGAAATACCCGGCATGAACGGCTTAAGCCTTAGCGCAATATAAAATATGCCCCGCGACAAACCCTCAATACTTTCCCGGAAAGCTTCCTGGTCTGATCTCAACAGTTCCCATGGCTTCTCCTCCTCTATTGTTTTATCCAAATACCGCACTTGTTTCATGATATCATCCAGTTCGGTTCCTAAGCGCCCTTCTTCTGCTATACTTTTTAAGCCTTTGTTATTAACAAAGGCTTCTCGTTTTCCTTTGTCAAAGTCAAAAGTATAATCAACTTTTTTGTAAAGCGTTACAACTCTGCTTGTCAGATTTCCAATTCCATTGGCAAGGTCAGCATTATACCGCTTATCAAGCCTTTCCCATGTTATATCAGCGTCCTCTCCAAATACGCCAAAACTTAAAAGTAAATATCGGGTCGCATCAGAACCATATCTTGCGGACATTTTCAAAGGATCAATAACATTGCCCAAAGATTTGCTCATTTTTTGATTATCAACGGTAATGAATCCGTTAACTAGAACCTTTTCTGAAAACGGAAGATCGGCTGCCACAAGCATTGCCTGCCACATGGCAGTTTGCTGCCTTAAATTATCTTTCCCGCAAAATTGGGTAACCGGCCACCATTTTTTGAACATATCCATGTCATGCGGCCATCCAATCGCTGAAACATAGCTAACCAGCGCATCAAACCATACATACATTACATGTTCAGGATCTCCCGGGACTTCGATCCCGCAAGGCATTTTTTCCCTTAGGCGTGAAATGCTAAAGTCTTCGAGCCCTCTGCTTACAAACGCAACAATTTCATTATATCGCTTGGCAGGTTTTATAAAATCGGGATTTTGTTTATACAATTGCAATAACTTTTTTTGAAAAACAGAAAGCTTGAAAAAATAATTTTCTTCTTCTATGATCTCAATTTTCTGATTCGGATGATCCGGGCATTTGCCGTTAATAAGCTCGGAGTCCGTTTTTTCCAATTCACATCCTACACAGTATTTTATCTTGTACTTTTTCTTATAAATAAAGCCGTTTTTATCACACGTTTTCCAAAATTCTTGGACAGCTTCAACGTGAAGACCGTCCGTTGTGCGAGTAAACAGATCGTACGCGATATCCAGTTTCTCGCACAACTTTTTAAAATGGCGGACTTGTTCATCACAGTACTGCTTCGGTTCTTTTCTTTCTTTCTGAGCTTGGCGAAAAATTTTCAAGCCGTGTTCATCAGTGCCGACATTTAACAGTGTGTCATAACCAAAAAACGAGTAAAGCCGCCTGTATGCATCGGCCATAACAAACTCGCGTGCGTGGGCAATATGCGGCCGCGCGTTTATGTACGGCAATGTCGTTGTAAAATATTTTCTCTTCATGAGTCTATCTTTTTGGAGTTACAAAGCATTTCTTCTTCCTCGCGCAATTCTTGCTCTACTTTTTGCTTGGAAATATAGAAACGCGACAAGGCAAAAACAAGCAGTGATGATAATATTATGCCGCATAAGCTGAAAAAGAACTGCATAAATGATTGATAAAATATTTCCAGATCGAACATTCTTAGCCCAACCGCGCTCATGGAAAGCGGAGGAATAAGGGCTACAGCGATTGCGGTACCGGCAAGATACTTATGTAATTCAGTGCGAATTACCGATAATGCTGCAGCCATTCCTGCCACAAGAGCAACCAGCAATGACTCAAGCGAAACTCCGACGCGTAACATCATTTCTTTATTCATTTGGTCATACTCCACCTTATCAAGCAGAAATGCTGTTGCAAATGAAAATACGATCGTATAAGCAACAGAAATAAAAATAACGCGCAGGGAGCGGTAGATCAACTTAAAGTCCGCCATTCCAATTCCCATGGACACCGAAAGTATCGGTGAAAGCATCGGAGCAATGATCATTCCTCCGATAATAACTGCCGCGTTATCACCCATGATTCCCAAAGTACATAAGATCGCTGAAATTACTATCATCATAAAATAGCTTTTGCGCGGACTTGATGACTCGATAATTTTTTCGATTGCATCTCTTCGTTCTTGTTCGGTAATATCACTAAAAAGATTATTCGAAACAGAGCTTGGTTGATCGTTTTGTGTTTTGTTTTGATTCATGAATTATTATATTATGGGAATGCTCCCATTATAGTTAGGTTTCGTTATTATTGGTCTCTGCTATTACCATATCAAAAAATAACCATTTTTTCAACTTGAATAATTTGCCAACATGGCATAAGATACCATTAGCCGTATAATGGGACTGTTTCCAAGCTAGAACTAAAGTATAGCTGTAATAATTTTTATATGAAGTGTTCGGTAATTATTGTAAACTATAATAGCAAAATATACTTGGAAAAATGCCTTGAAAGCATTGAGAGCCAGCTTGTATGCAAGAAGAAACCGTCAAACTCGTTTGATTTTGAGGTGATTATTGTAAATAATGACAAACATCCCCTTTGTCCGGAAGTTCCGTATTCTTTTAGTTTACATATCATTAATAATGAAAAAAATGAAGGTTTTGGAAAAGCACATAATATCGGGATTTCTCATGCACAAGGAAAATATATTTTTCTTCTAAATCCGGATACTTTACTTCAAGACGACTCTCTTATTTATTTAACAGATCAACTCGACCAGCACAGCGATATTGGAATTATCGGACTAAAAATAATTGAGTATGAAAGAAAACAACCCCAGCCATGGACATGCGGGACAAAAACAAATTTGCTTAACATCATTTTTCGCAATACCATTAACAAACCATGGAACAAAAAACATCCTGTTAATGTTGACTGGGTCTCCGGAACAGCATTATTGATGCGTAAAACGCTTTTCGAGAAGGTTGGCGGTTTTGACGAGAACTTCTTCATGTATTTCGAAGACCAAGATCTATGCCTTCGCGTTAAACAACAAGAGAAAACGATTATCTTCTATCCGTATGCTTCAGTCATTCATTTTGACGGCAAGAGTTGGAATAGTACCTTAAAGAAGAAAGCTGTTTTTTATAGATCACAAACTTATTTTTTCACCAAACATCATGGTTCTGTCCAGCTGATTTTCTTAAAATTTCTGAGAGTGTTAATAAAAGGAGGATAATTCAAAATTTAAACCGTGTGGTATCCACTTTTTTTGATCTTTATCGCGATGCTTCCTTTTAGTTTCGCGTTAAATCCCACAAGTAACATAGATTTGCCAATAACCAGACTGCTTGTCCCGATAATTTTCGTGTTCTGGTTTTTTGGCAGTCTCCTTAAAAAAAGCGTTGCGGTTGATACGCGTGTACGATTCTTTCTGTTGCTTGTTTTTGTACTAATATCATCATTTTCAATATTTTGGGCGCTTGATCCATCGTTTAGCTTTCGGAAAGTACTTTTTCTCTTTTCAGCTATCCCGTTGTACTTTGTCGCTTTCTCCGCCACCACAAAAGACGAAAAGCGAAAAAAAGTATTGATAGTCTTGGTATTATCGGGTCTGGCAGTATCATTGTTGGCTTTATTGCAATTCTGGCTACAATTTTTTATTGGCATTGACGCCACTCTTTCGATCATTAAATGGTACATCCCCTTTTTTCTGGGAAGCTCCTTTTCTGATCTTGTTCTCGCATTTCCAAGCTGGCTAGTGAATATTTCGGGAAAAACCGTGTTAAGAGCGTTTGGTACTTTCCCTGATCCCCACCTCTTCTCTCTGTACGTTAACATGCTTATTCCGATCTCACTTTATCTTTTTTCACTTACAAAAAAACGGTTTTTTTTGATTGCAACCGTTATTATGTTTTCCGCCAGTATATTGAGTTTTTCCAGGGCGTCATATTTTTCATTGGCAGCGGGAGGTCTTTTTTTTGTTTATACTTCGAGTGGATTCTTTCTTATTAGAAAATATTTTGCAGCCGTAGTTCTCACTATCCTTTTGGCCATTCTTATCATGATCGTCCCTAATCCATTAACCAGTCGTTTTATTTCTTCTCTTAACGTTAACGAGGGCTCAAATAGCGGAAGAATTGCGATGTGGACAACTGCAATTCAAGGAATCAGAGAAAACCCGTGGAAAGGAGTTGGTATTGGCAATTTTTCTTATTACGTTGACCCTGAAATTAACGTACGCAATCCGATCTACGCCCATAATATAATACTCGATTTCGGAGTGGAAACCGGGACATTAAACGCTCTCATTCTTATCGTTTTAATTCTGAGTCCCGTGGTACTTTGCTTTAGAAAACAAAAGCCGTTAAATTTAGCCTTGGCTGTCACTTTCATTATTTTTCTTGCACACTCTATGTTCGAAACGCCATTTTTTTCTATTCGAGTTTTTCCTTTATTTTGTATTCTTTTAGCGCTTAACAATGATGACTAATTTTTTGATTTATCTAACCGTTTTCTTGCTTCCTGTTTACTTTATTCGTGTTCCAATTGGAAATATTGGCACAATAAACTTACTTGACTGTTTATTGGCAGCAAGTATTGCGGTTCAATTATATGCATTTCGTGTCCGCCGCGATCGAAATTTTTTGATTCGTATGGCAAAAAAATATTGGCATGTTTTTTTGTTTCTTCTGCTCTTTATCGTAAGTTTTTTATTTTCGTACCTCACCAACATATCAGCGCAGAATTCGATTGATGGCTTGGGTGTATTAAAAAGTTTCGTCATTTTGCCGATATTGTTCGCGGTTGGAATATTCTTGCTGGCACAAAAAGAAAAGATCCGTCCCAATCTTTTGCTTGTTATTTTCTTTGCCAGCGCAGTGGCACAAAGTCTTATTGGCTATGCTTACGCGCTTCAAGACCATTTCACTTATGATAGCCGTCTCAGGATATTTTACGAATCGCCTAATCAATTTGCGATGATACTGGCACCGGCAATTCTTATCGGGCTTTATTTTCTGCAATGTTCATCCGGGAAGAGCCTTGTCTTGAAAAATTATCAAAAGTTTCTTTTATTGACCGGTATTTTATCCTTGTTGTTCTCACTTTATCTGACTCATTCACACGGAGCATGGATCGCACTGGTGACCTCTTTCACCATGTTAGCGCTTATTCCGATAAAACGGCTGCGAATTGCCGGCACTTTGACGTTGTTCCTTTTAATTATCAGCAGTTTAATGATCTTTAATCTCTCGCCGATCCTAAGTTTTTTCCACTATGTGCCGTCTGCTCCCGCGACAGCCATTGATTCAAGAATTACGATTTACACAGCATCGCAAAAAATTTCATCAAAAGATCGGTTCTTAGGGATTGGTCCCGGCAATTTTCAAAGTAAATATTTATCGATACAACCGTTTTTTTCACCTTTCCCCCAATGGGCAGTGCCGCATGCCCACAATAATATTTTACATCTTTTTATTGAAGGCGGCACTGGGGCAATGCTTTCTTTTGCTTTTCTTATTTTCTTTTTATGTTGCCGCCAAAAGACAAAAAAGCCCTCCGCAGGCTTCTTCATTGTTGCTGTTTATTTACTGCTCCACGGAATTGTTGATACGACACTATGGAAAAACGATGTCTCAGTATTGTGGTGGCTCGCTTTTATGCTTTCAGGAACTGTTTCAAATAGCCAATCGATAGAGCGCTCCTGATCTTTTGTCAGTAAAAAAGAGATACTTTTCATTGCTATCAAGAAACAGATCAACCGCATCAATTTTCGCAGGCATTTTTTCAACATCAATCAATCGTTTCTTTTGGCCATCCTCTGTGTTTATTCTCCAAAACGTATCCGCCGAATAAAATTTCTCATCATTCCAATCATCCGGGAGCATTGCCAGATCAGGCATGCTATTCAGCATTCCGCAATAAACATGGATGTTGTCTTTCGACCAAGTGCATTTTTTGACCGATGTTGAAAAATTAAGCCCTTTAAATTCGCTCAATTGATCATTGGCCACACCGATTAAAAGCCGCTTCCCTCCTTTTTCTTGCAAATACGATGTTAAAACATGTTTTCCATTACGAGACCATAAGTAGTCCGCGCCAAAAGCTCCCTCGTATTCAAGTATCTTCTGGTTGTTTCTCCAGTCATAGCACTCAAAATTTTCTTTTATATGCGCGCCAGGCAAAGGAAAAAGGCAAACTTTGCTTTTCTTGGACGACGTGATCAGGTCAATCCGCTTATAGTGCAGATCTTCCACAATTACTTCTTCACTATCGTCTTTATCAGTATCCATCATGCCAAGAACTCTGTTTCGCGTTTTAGGATTATAGTATTTATAAATAATTTTACTTCCACGCGCGCCCCACGCCGCTACATCAATGTTCTCGTTTAATTCTTTTGTGCTATTGTCATCCAAATTATAAATATAATACCTATTTCTATCCTTGATCAAAGCTTTTTGTCTTTTCGCATTCCAGTCAATGCTTTTGATGTCAATAAAGGGATGTGCGCCAACTGAGTTTTTTGTTTCTCCGTTAAAGTCTATGTACAAAAAGCGTTGATTTTGATAATAAAGCACTTGGGATGTGCTTCCGGCAAGCGTTGCCCCCTGAATACCGCTTTCAACAAGTTTTATTAGCTTCTCCGCCCATTTTGCGTTTTCGTCGTTAACCTCGTCTTGTGAAGCATCGTCATTTTTATCGACCGCAACAGGATCAACTCTTTTCGAGTCATCAAAGAACATCTTTCTGACAGTAATTGCCGAAAGAGCAACAACAAAAACGACTAAGGCCGTGATAAATACCTTCTTTAGCATAGTTTAATTTTTCAGAATCTGCCGAATTATGGAGCATGATCCGGATCTATATATTGAGGAATGGTTGATACTGATTCTATCGTCCCGCTGATAAGATCCGGGTTGATAAGAAAAAGCGTAATATACGCAATAAGGGCAATTGCCAGCCCGAACAAAGCGCTGTATATCATCTCTTTTCCATCCGCCATTTTCGATGCATTGCCGGCAGATGTGACAATATAGGTGAAAGCGCCAACACCGACCATAATTATCGCCAAAATAGCCACTATTCCAATGGAGAAATTATAGAGCATCTTTAAGAACGTTGGAAAGTCGTTTGTCACTCCTCCTTGCCCGGGAATTTCTTCGTGAGTAGTATAACTCCCCCCCAGTACAGTACTAGTAGTACTAAACACAAACACCAGCATCAATCCCAATAAGATTATTCTGTTTCTATTCTTTTTTTGCATCTTCAAACTCATAGTTTTTTATTTAACTGGATCGCGTAAGAAAACCCAAATAACACAAACCACACTAATGCCATCGCCACGCCCAATCTTATACTGAAGATCAAGTAGTGTGGGGCATTCGCGAGTGATGATGCAAGATATTCCCTTAACGTCGGATTTGGATCAAACGCAAAAGGTGAATCACAGTGCAGACGAATTGTGACTGATTTATCATTGGTGAGTGTATGAGTGTCAAGCATTTTCCATGCGTCGTCAAGCAATGCCGTATGGCTAGGTGAAAATTTCTTCTCCACTCTGGCCGTCAGATCAAATCCCGAGCCGTACATGCCTTCCGGATCCGTTGTAAATTCGATCTCGTCGCCCGCGCCCGCAACGGTAATTGCCATTGTAGGATGATCGGCAATAAAATCAGCATCTACAAAACTGTTATTGAGATACCACATCAGATGAACTTCGTTGTCAGCCAGTACAATGTCATCAGCTGGATTAGTTGGATCCCCTCCCAGATCTTCCATAAGAGTTGCCGCGGCATTAATAGTCAGATAATCCGGAACTATGCGCGCTCTGAAATTTACCGGTACACCGGGATCAGCTTCATATATATCCAGTGATTCCGTTTGATCCCACCGTATAGTTGGAACAGCCTCTGCGGCAGGATCTCCTCCTAGATTAGTCACAATAGCACCTCCCGGCCCATCAATTGCCTCAATCACCGCGACAGGATTGTTCACTGATATTTTTCTTCCTGCGATAATATCCGTCAAGACGCCTCCCTGACTTTTTTTGTAGGTAACGGTGATATCCTGCAAACTGCTTCCGGTTCCGATCATTGGCAAGAATATAACATTGGAATTGGAATTGTTTGCTCCGGGATAAGTAGTCAGATCAAACGGAGGCTTTACCGATTTTCCGTTAAATTGCCAAGCAAATCGATCTTCGGCATTAATGCCGCCAAGAACATCCGCTTCAACGGCTATTACTTGATACCCAAATACAGGACATGCGTCTCTGTACAATGGATTTCCTCCAGCACCGCATATTTCAACATTTTGCGCCCAAGCGCCGCCGGCTACAGTCGAGTTGAAAATTCTCAATACCAGATCCTTTTTTGCGACCGGAATTATTATTGACTCGACCGCTCCAATCGGAAAATTGCGCGTGTCAGTATCACTGCCGCCTATAAGTTCAGGGTGCTCACTTACAATAAGTGTTACATGCAGAAATACTTTATCGACAACTGGGGGACCAAATAACTCCGACATCGGCTTAAATCTTAGCTGTTTTACTCCCATACCCTGCTCAAAAGATTCAAATTCAATACCTGTAGTATCATCTAGCGCGGCTCCGATAGGTTCAAGATAATCGTTAGTTTTACGAATTTCCCAGCTGTAGAAAATGAAATCCTCATCAACATTATCATTGCTCATTGTCGATGAAACAGTGATCAGGTCTGTTCTCTGCTCCTCCGGAATCGCGGTTGTGTCGTCAAATTGCGGATTTTTCGGAATGTAATCCAGTTCAGGGTCAAGCTGTCGATCACTAATAGAATTAACCGGCACCACCGCGAGATAACTAAAACCGACATCACCCTCGCCAGGACTACAGTGATCTCCGGCAATAAATGTTCTGCTTTCATCTTTCCGAGCGCAAATATCCGGTCCTGCCCACATAATTTTATGATAGGCGTTCAGGCCCGGTTCAACAATTTGAGTAAGCGACATGCCTTCAACAACGACTCCCACGTGGTCTCCAGCAAGATATTTCCATGTAAGCTGATTCTGATTGAGACCTACAAGATCTGCTTCATCTTCAATGCCGTCACCATCAGTATCGGAATTATTCGGATCCAGCCGCCAGCATTCTTCTTCAGCAAGCCCAAATGAACCGTTTCCCAGTACGTGCCCGCTGCAACTCGGAAACTCATGTTCGCATTCAATGATCAGATCACGACCAGCTCTAGTATTGGTTCCTGAATTATCCGCGGGATCGTAAACTTTAATTCCAAAATTATGCCTGTAACAGCGAGTAATCGCACCCGTATCCACCACTTGCTTAGCAGCATCAGCCATAACAGACGGATCATCATCATAAGTTCCTACACCGTCTCCTTCTTTCGCACCAACACCGTCCTGTCCGCCATAGCTCGCGTAAAAACCGTCATCGTCAGTATCGGCAGCGTAAGTTTCGCCAAACAGTTCCGGGTCATATTCTCCGCGAGCGATAATCCCCATTGCCCGTTCTTTAGCATCAGCTATTGATTCTCCGGCAAGAGGAGCTCCCGTCATCGGGTCCGTTCTCAAAATATACCATGTATAGTAAAGGTCTTCAGTCGCATTTTTAAATCCCTTTACTGAGGCGAATGCCGTCACCTTTTCCCCTTCTTCCGGATCTGTTTTGTCAAAATGTATTTCTACGGTGGGGGCAATCGATTTTTTCTTTGATCTTCGAATAATATTGCGGTCATACCCATACCTATCTTCCATCTCCTCCGCAAACCCATCTGCAAGTCCAGAAATATCAACATCGCCTGCATTAATTGAAATAGGTGTTAAAGCAAAAGCAGGAAAACCTTGAGCGGCAATGAAACTAAGCGCAATAAAAAAAACTATTTTTTTTATTTTTTTTATTTTTTTCATATTTTATTGAGTTAATTTATATGCAAAAACAAGATCAATTAATAGAATATAGCCCCATGATAAAAACGATGAAATAATAACCGATCGGTTAACATAAGCAATGTATCCTAAAAACAGATTTGGAATGAACAACAAAATTATTTGTCTTACTCCGGGAAACACGCCAACATATACAGTGCATAGCACGGTGAGTATAGCCTGCAAAACAATAGCGCTGGTAACACCGGTAACACTGGTAAATGACTTTAGAACAAATCCGCGAAAAAAGAACTCTTTTGCAAAAACAATAATTGGAATAGCTGTGATCTCAAAAAAAATCATTAGATCTTTATCTCCAAGTATCCACTTAGACACCAGTATATATCCTCCCCAATCTAATTGTACCACAAGTGTCCACATCACCGCAATAAAAATCGCAATAGCAAAAATTCCCTTTAGTATTCCCTTTTTAATGAAATTTAAACAAAGAAAATAATCGCTTACTTTCTCCCGAAAAATATATTTAACTGTGAAAAAAGGCGTAAGAAAGAAAAGGGCAAAAGAAAGAAACGCCAACTCTATTATACCATCCGTCTTAACACTTGAAACAAAAAATTTAGCCAACAAGGCAACTAATACGCACTCTATTAACACAATAAGAAATTTTGCCTTGTTTTTATTTTTAACAATAAGCATTTGTGATCAATTCTTGTTTGGAACTTTTTAATGATTATACTTCATTTCCTTTATCTTTTTCTTGTCCACCCATGGCCTGCTCCAAGAACTGTTTGGCTTCCTGTTTATATTTGCCTATCTCGTCCAATATTATATTCTCAAGATCTGAGATGTTCTCTTTTAGAA
>DAOUPS010000070.1 GCA_030626045.1 bacterium
ATTACAGGCTGGCTCAGGAAGGATTCCTGGAAGTTTGACGATGTCTATGATCTTGGTGATCCAGACAACACTGAAGGTTGGGAAGCTATTAATGTCAAGGAATATTCCGTGAACAATGGAGGATACTTTATTGATCCGAAACAGGATGATCCTTATGTCCAAAGTTCTAAGCTTTCCCTTAGCGCGGACAACTACAACGCCATAGAAATGAATATGTCCAGCAATTGTCCGGACGGGAACGCGAAGCTTTACTTCGCAACGACAAGTTCGCCAAGCTATAGCGAAGACAAGATGGTTCCGTTTGAAGTCAATAACGACGGAGACTGGCAGATCTACACTATCTATATGGCAAACCACGACTCATGGAAAGGAACGATTTCCGGCATCAGAATAAACCCGGCAGACAAGGGAGAGAAGCTAAAGAAAGATGTAGACACAGTTGGGTTTGACTGGATAAAAATGATCAACACTTCCAAAAAACCGATGATTGTCGGTCAAGGAATCAATTCTGCCAGCTATCCGCTAGGAGGATTGATAATCTTTGAATATTGGATCAAGAATCCTTTTGCCAATAATTTTGAAGATGTCAGATTGGGAGCTCAGGTCAGAACCAACAGTCCGCAGGGAGAATGGATTGATGATCGGGACAACGACAAAGTGGTCGCTCTTAATTCCGGAACTTACGAGACTTCAAAGGAATACAAGAGATCGTTTAAAATGCCGGTTTTCTCCAGCTATGGATCCTATGATACCCATTGGGTTATCTTAAACCACAACACGGGAGACTGGCATGACGACAAAGAAGAGGCGAACGCTTTTGTGATTGAAGCGCCCCCACAACCCCAACTTGACCTCGTCATCCTCATTGACACCACTGGAAGTATGGGTCCTTATATCGCAGATGCGCAAGCGTCAGCGAGTGAGATTGTAAATGCTTTGGATTCTACGGGATTTGATTATCGCGTGGCGATAGCTGATTACAGAGATTATCCGAAATTGCCATATGGAGGATCAACTGATTATGTCTATAATCTTAATCAGCCATTCTCAAGCGATAAAAGCGCCATTGTTGATTCAATCAATGGATTAAATCTTGGATGGGGCGCAGATTGGAAAGAGTCTGTTTATTCCGCCTTAGTGGAATCTATGTTGGATGTGAACAAAGACAGTGTTAATAATCCTGACAACTATGGCTGGAGAAAAGGAGCTTTCAAATCAATAATTTTGATGGGCGACGCGCCTCCTCACGATCCAGAACCATGGACAGGAGGTTATACTCTTGACAGTGTAACATACTGGTCTGAGAATATAGATCCGATCAGAGTGTATAGCATCGTAGTAGGTTATGACAGTAATGCCTATACCGCGTTTTCTGAAATATCAGAAAAAACCGGCGGAAAAGCATATCTGTCGCCAACTGCTTCCGATGTAGCGGATACCATAATCAAGGCTATTGAAGATATGGAAAACGATAGCTATGGTGTTGAGGTCAAGATAACTCCAATCCAAAGCGAAACGGATCCGGGAGATTCCGTTATGTATTCAGTGAACATAACAAACAAAGGCGATGTTGCCGATGTTTACGATGTTTCATTTGGAACGGAGAATCTTGCGGGTTCTTACAGGGGATATCCACTGGCTATTCAACATTCTTGGATCACGTTTGATAATTCAAAAATGAAGCTTGATCCAAGCGTATCGGAAACCAGATTTCTTGCGATAAATGTTCCTGAAAACTGGGCTGGCATGGAAGATGTGATCTATACTTTCAGCGTCAGCGCGGAATCAGAGACAGACGAAACTATCGGTAACATATCATCCGCGGAACTAAAAGTCAAAGCGGATAAAAGAAGTATGATTGAATATTCCAAACTGGAAATCCAATGGCTTTCCGAATTGGTTGATGGTTCAACCATTGATCATGGAATTAAGAACGCGTTATTGGCAAAGTTGACTAACGCGGAATCAAAAGCGGACCAGGCGATAGTTAATTTAGATAGCGGTAAAGTAGAAACTGCCAATAATATGCTTCAAGCATCGCGGAATATGCTCAACGCTTTTGTGCATCAAGTTGATGCGCAATGCGATAAGAAAGTTTCGCAACCGGACGCGGGAATGCTGAAAGAGAGGGCAAACCAGATTACGGAGGACATTGAGAAAGCAAAAGCTGAATCATAGAAAAAGCAATAGCTGAATTATAATGATTCAGCTTATTTTTTATTTGGTAAAATATTTTGGGGTGGCATAGTAGAGAGTATTAGAACTGTGTTTCAAGAAATAAATAAATATGTTCATATTCCGGATTTGAGATAGAGATTTTCTTAAAAAAATCCGAACCTTTGAAAGATTCGGAAAATAAGTTTTTTCACTTATCTGGCTAATACGAAACATTTGCTTTTTTGAAAGCAGCGATAATTTTCTCTCCCATTGCCTTAATGTCGTTTGTTACCGCATATCTTGTATACGATCCAAACGGAATTCCCACTACGCCAGCTTTTTCAATCATAATATTATTGAAGTGCTCTGTGTCTTGAATATCCTCGCCGAACGCTGTTTTCGGAGCCATCCATAAAGTGAAGAATCCTGCGCTGGGATCAACGGCAAGTTTCATGCCAAGAGGTGATAAAGTGCCGACAAGAAGATCAATTCTTTCTTGAAAAATCATAATTGCCTCTAAAATAGAAGATGACGAAGCTCTCCATAAACACTTTAATTTCTAACTGATGCTATCTTACTTTTATTGCTATGGCTAGAATTTTAAGATAGAATAGGAATATAATATTTAACGAAAGCAAATTTCCGTTGGCTTAGGTTTTCTTTCTAGTTTTATTGATAGTTTGTTGAAGTGATTACAAATACCATTTGCCGGCTCCATAGTGACGATAGCTCTGTGGAGCCTGACTATAAACCATTATCATTTTCACAACTTCCAACTTTTCAAACATCCTGCAATCAGGTTCCACGCGGGAGTATGGAGCAAACAAATAAAGAGTATGGAGCCAACAAATAAGAAAAAAATTAAATAAAATTTTTACAACAATATGGGTGTTTATCCTTCTTACTTAAAAATATCAAAAAGAAATTTAAAGGAGAGGATTGAAAAGCTTTTTAGGATTTTGGAAAATTGTGAAATTTGTCCACACCGCTGCCATGTCAATCGGGCAAAAAATGAAAGAGGAATTTGCAAACTAGGGATTCTTCCGACGGTCTCTTCTTACAGCCCTCATTTCGGAGAAGAGAGTCCGCTTGTCGGCAATCATGGCTCGGGAACAATATTTTTCACTTCCTGCAATCTGTCCTGCGTTTACTGTCAGAATTATGAAATTTCACAACTGCGAAGAGGCGCGGAAATTTCTTTTGAAAGACTGGCTGAAATGATGATAGATCTCCAAAATATGGGATGCCATAACATTAATCTGGTTACCCCTTCTCCTCAAGTCGCTCAAATCGTAAAAGCTCTTCCGATTGCGATTGGCATGGGTCTTAAAATCCCTTTGGTCTATAACACCAGTTCGTACGACTCGGTAGAAACTTTGAAGCTATTGGACGGAATCGTTGACATATATTTGCCGGATGCCAAATATTCCGATGACGGCATAGCTTTGAAGTATTCCCATTGTCCTCATTATTTTGAAACGATGAAGGCGGCAATAAAAGAGATGTATAGACAGGTTGGAAATCTGAAAGTCGCGGATTCTGAAACAAAAGTTCCCGGCGTTTCAAAAGGGGTTGCCATCCATGGAGTTATGATTAGGCATCTGGTCCTTCCCGACAATCTGGCAGGGTCCGAGAAAATTTTTGAATTTACGGCAAAAGAGGTTTCAAAAGATATTTTCATAAACATAATGGACCAGTACCGCCCTTGCTACAGGGCTTTTGAATATCCTCATTTATCCCGGCAGATCACGGACGAAGAATATAAAAAAGCGGTTAAACTTGCCAGGAAAGCAGGGTTAAAATTGAAAAATGGCCAAGAAACAGAAAGAAAGCGTTTATTCAGGGGAGCTTGAAATTGATCTCAAGTCCGGCAGAGAGATCGAATATTTCAAGTGGTTTTTAGCGTCTCTTTTATTTGGAAAACCGATACAGCAGGAAGTCGCGAAAAGAACATATTTTGAGTTTGAAAAAGAATATCTGACAAGCCCCGATAAGATTCTTGAAGCAGGATGGGACAGGCTGGTGGAAATTTTAGATAGAGGGCATTATGTCAGGTATGATTTTTCAACCGCGACAAAACTTCTGGATATCTCAAGAGAGCTTAAAGAAAAATACGGGACATTAAGCAATCTTTTCCGCGAATCAAAGAATAAAAAAGATTTAGAAAAAAAGCTGTTGGAGTTTAAAGGAGTTGGTCCCGTTACGGCAAAAATATTTTTAAGAGATCTTGATGAAATTATTTTCAGTAAAAAGTAGAAAAACGATGTTCATCGCTTTTTATTTGATTTAATATCATCTAGGGCTTATAATAAATTAAGAGTTTTTATAACTATTCACTCGCTATAGAATTCAAACGGAACCCAGCCTTTAGGCTGTTGGAAATGGGCAAGACTGAATCTTACATAACTGCTTTGAAACTCTGAAGGGTAAATTCCGTGCCGAGTAGTTATGAAGTTTTTATGTTTTAAATTGCAAACTGTAAAAATATGAACGGTAATAAGCAAAATATTTATCCCAGCATTACACTGCGGAAAGCGGTTGTTTTTCCCGGTGAAAAAGTTCCTTTAGTGCTAGAGGGAACCAAAACCGCGAAAGCCATAAAAAGCGCGGTAGACAGTAATCGTCTTATCGCGCTTGTTTTTAAAAAAGACCATAAGGAGAGCCAAGTCGGGGTTGTGGCTAAAATTTTGCAGCATTGGTATCTAACCCCTTCAATTGTAGGGCTGACAGTAGAAGGATTAAATCGCGTCAAGATCGCGCGCGGATTTTCTGAGTCAGGCATAGAAAAAATTGAGGCGGTTGAATTAATTCCGGAAGCGCGAAAAGAAACAGCGGAGCTTGAAGCTCTGTCGCGGCACTCATTTGATCAATTCAAGA
>DAOUPS010000091.1 GCA_030626045.1 bacterium
GGTACAACATGATAAGGTATTTTGCCTTGGATCATCTTAAAAGCGATTTCTGCCGGTACATCTGTTGGCGGTTCGAGATATTCCGCCACAATCCCGTAAATCTTTAACTTCCCATCCTCTCTGATAGCAAGCTCAAAATTTTTGCCGTTAGAACCCGCGAACGCTGAAATTGAAGCGCCCATCATAACCGCAAACACCATCCCCAACAATGATAATTTCTTCATGCTCTCCATGCCAACATCTCCTTTTTTGGTTGTCAAGCTACATATTGCTCATTCAATATTATTCTCCATTGACTCGCCAGCATAGCGCATATATCAAATAATGTCAACTCGCTCGTTTCAATTTTTATATACACAACCATGTGAGTTGACAAGAGGCCTAAAAGCATTTTACAATTGTGAACATTTGTATTACAATTGAATTCCTGTGCGTAAAACAGCTACAGGATTGTTTTCAGGCTGACTGTTGCCAAAAAAAATTGTTAACGAAGTTAGTTTGGGGATAGTCCTCTTATAGATCGATAAATCACTAACATTATGAGAAATGATCAAAGCTGAAAATATTTCTAAAACATTTGGATTTGTTAAAGCGGTTGATGACCTATCATTTGAGATCAAACAAGGAGAAATCGTCGGGTTCCTGGGCCCCAATGGCGCCGGAAAAACTACGACAATGAGAATTTTAACCGGCTTTTTGTCTCCAGACAAAGGAAGCGTCACTGTAAATGATATTTCAATGGAAAAAGATCCGACCGGCGCTCAAAAATATATCGGTTACTTGCCGGAAAATAATCCTCTTTATCAAGACATGCAGGTTTCAGAGCTATTGGCTATTGCCGCAGATCTGAACAACATACCAAAAAATAAACGCCGGGATGCGCTTGATTTTGTTGTTTCGTCCGTTAAGATCGAATCCGTGTTTTACAGGCCCATTAGCGAACTTTCAAAAGGATACAAGCAGCGCGTTGGCATTGCGGCAGCTCTCATTCATCAGCCAAAGATCATTATTATGGATGAGCCGACGGAGGGCCTTGATCCAAACCAGCGAACTGAGATACGTTCGCTTATCGGCAAACTTGCCAAAAATCATACTATTGTCATAAGCACACATGTCATGCAGGAAGCATCGGCCATGTGCAACAGATTGCTGATCATTAATAAAGGAAAGCTGGTCGCCGATGGAACTACAGCTGAACTGTCACAAGCTGCCAGAAAAGAACATTCCCTGCAAATCGAGATTGAAGGAAAAAATGTTGAATCCGCTATCAAAACAATTGACAGCCTTAAGGATATTTCCATTGAATCAGATACAAATAACCGGATCTCGGCCACATTGACGGCTAACAGATCAAACGTGCTTCAGCCTGAGATCTCAAGACTGGCACAAAAAAATAATTGGATCGTTTGGAAATTGATCGAAAAAGAATACGGGCTTGAAGATATTTTCCAACAGTTAACTAAAGAATAAAGACATATTAAATCGAAAATATAACAGACAATCATGAAAAATATTCTCATTATCATTAAAAAAGAATTACGCGCGTATTTTAACAATCCGACAGCCTACATTGTTATTGTCGCTTTTCTCCTTTTGTGGGAGTTTCTCTTCTTCAGAAATGTTTTTCTGGTCGGACAGGCCTCACTTCGCGTTTTGTTCGATTTTCTTCCATGGATATTCCTTATTGTTATTCCCGCGCTCACTATGGGAAGCATCGCGCAAGAGAAAAGCGAAGGCACACTCGAATTTGTCCTAACGCGTCCCATAAATGAGATCGAACTGCTTATTGGAAAATTTTTAGGGAGTTTGGTCTTTATCGCGATCACGCTTATTTTTATGGTTCCTATTGTTTGGAGCTTGCACTTTTTTGGAAATTTTGATACCGGAATTATTGTCAGCCAATATATCGCCGGGGTTTTTCTTGGAGCGGTTTTTGTCTCTTTGGGTATTTTTATTTCAAGCCTCTTTTCAAGCCAAATTTCCGCGATGCTAACTGCCGCAGTTGCCAGTTTTTTTCTGATCATCTCAGGATTTGAGATCTTCACCTCTCATCTTCCTCTTTCGCTTATACCATTTTTCGAACAGCTGTCCGTACTCACGCATTTTAATTCGATGGCACGAGGCGTAATTGACATTAGAGATGTCTGGTACTTCGCCTCAATCTCAACCGCCTTTTTAAGCTTGGCATATCTTATGCTGCTTAGAAACAAATTCGGAAACAGGCACAAGAATTATCGCAACTATCAACTGGGAATTACGCTATTTGTGTGCATTATGGTTGTTACAAACGTGATCGGCTCGCGAATTCCGGGCAGAATTGACCTGACTGAGGAAAAAGCTTTCACTTTAAGCCACTCAACCAAAAAAATAGTTTCTCAACTTGATGACATTGTTGACATAACATTTTTTACTTCAGAGAAACTGCCTGCGCAGCTACAGCCCACGTTGCGCGAAGTTAATGATATCTTGCGCGATTACCAGACTTTAGGAAAAGGTAATATTGTCGTAACACGAAAAAATCCTTCTACTGATGAAAACGCCGCCCAAGAAGCAGCATCCCTCGGCGTTCAAGAAATTCGATTCAATGTTGTAAGCCAGGAAGAATTTCAAGTTAAAACAGGTTATTTAGGCTTGGCGGTATCCTATGGAGGAGAGTATGAATCGATACCTTTTATCGAAAATACATCCGACCTTGAATACCAACTTACCAGCTTTATTAAAAAGCTTATTACTGATGATAAGAAAACGCTTGTCTTCATCTCCGGTCATGGAGAAAAAAGCCTCTCCGCTGACGCGCAATTTCTTAAAAAGGAGTTGGAAAAACAATTCAACCTAGATGAGATTTCGCCGATAGGAGAAACTTCCAATGACAAATTATCACCGGTTGACACCGAAGAAGAAGTTGAAAAAGAAACAACTCTTACCATACCCGGGAACACTGACGTGATCGTTGTGGCCGGACAGAAAAAAGAATTGGGCCAACAAGCGACCGGCGAGATCAAAAAATTCATATCAGAAGGCGGCAACGCGCTGTTTCTTGTTGACGGCGTTGATGTGATGGTCCAATTAATGAGCGCCGCGCCTGCGCAGAGCGATATCAATTCGTTTCTTGAGCAAGAGTACGGAGTAAAAGTAAATTCCGATCTTATTTATGACCTTCAGTCGAACGAAACAGTAAGTTTTGGGGGAGGTTCTGTCCAATATCTTCTCCCTTATCCATTTTGGATCAGATCCGTAAGATCTTCAGAGATATCCCCCGTAACATCAAATGTCAAAAGTATTACTTTCCCCTGGGCAAGCAGTATTACCGTAAATGAGAAGGCTGACGCTGTTACGGAATTGCTTTCCACAACCGAAGCAGGCGGAATTCAGGCAGGACAAATTAATATTTCACCCGAACAGCAATTTATGAAGGAAGATCTTAAACAACAACTTCTGGCAGTCGCAGTCACAATTGACGGCGAAAAGGCAAAGTCACGGATCGTGGTTGTCGGAGATTCTGATTTTATTACCGATCAGTGCACCAGGAACAATATGGAGAACCTTGCCTTCACGACAGACGCGCTTTCCTGGCTTGCACAAGAAGAATCCCTGGCTGAAATACAGCTTAAAAACAAGACGGAGCGAAAACTGGTTTTCGAAGAAAAAAATCAGCCATCTCGCATTAAATACGGCAACATGGCATTCGCGCTTGCCGTTCCACTACTTTTTGGAGGATGCCGTTTAATGA
>DAOUPS010000020.1 GCA_030626045.1 bacterium
AGCAAACGCAATTTCCTCATTCACACATGAGGAGTTGTTGAATTAAAAATTTTTATATCCTATGTCGAGATAGCTTTGACCTGAATAAACCATTTTTGTGCCATTTCTGACTTCAAACCCAGAGTTTTTCAATAATCTTTCATGCTCGCCATTGTCAAGAAAGCTATATGATCCCTCTTTGTGTTCTTTTTTTATCAATGAGTTATAATAAAACATTTTAATTACAGTTGATGCGTATTTCATTGCATCAATAAATGTCATTGAAAAACCATTTTTTTTAAATGACTTTTTAATGTGATCAAAAAAAATCACTTTTGGTTTAAACCCTCTTTTTATATCAGCAACAACAATTTTTCCTCCCGGTTTTAAAACTCTAAAAAATTCATCAAACACTTTCTTTCTTTCTTTGACATTTATTGTGTATATCACATTATTAGAAACGATTTTGTCAAAACATTTATCGGGATACGGTAATTTTTTTGTTATATCGCCAAGCCTTATTTCTGCTGTAGAATCTTTTTCCTTATGTATCTTTACACCTTCTTCCGAATAGTCGAGTGCAATTGCTTTAGCATTTTCTTCTTTTATTTTCAATGAAAGATTCCCTGTCCCGGAGCCCGCATCAAAAATTTTTTCACCTTTGTTGATATCAAGTTGCTCTACTAAATCATTTAGTAGCTCTCGATAAGGAATGGCTGAGTTTAGAACATCGTAAGTTTGAAAGTAATGTTTCCAAAACTCCGTATCTAACATAGTATAATCAATAAATACTTTAGGTTTTATCTCCTCCCATTAATTATCACCTCTGAAGCTTCTTATTTGGTACGAAATAAAAGCCGGGCGAAAGCCATGTGCGAAGCAAATTATTTTCTTTTTTTATGAAACAGGTTTAAATGCATTCTCTAATTCAAAAACAGATTCCATGACACCATGGTATATTGCGTCTTTATTGTATTTTTTTCGAAAATATTCAGATTTGTAAATACTGCCGAATACCACTCGAGCTTGGCTGTTAATTTTCACCCCCAGCCCGTTTTGTTTTCTTTTTGAGTACTGAATATTGACCGGCAAGATATATATATCTTGATGATTGATCACATACCCGATCCCATTTTTTGGCTTTGTCTTTTCTCCGGCAACGGCTCTTTTGCCTTCAGGGAAAAAAACCGTACTATGGCCGTTTTTAAGCAAATTTATCGTGTTTTTGAGTTTTTCTTCTAAGTTCCCTTCTCCTCCTATCGAATAAACGCCCAGAAATGAAAAAAGAATTTGAAAGTGAAAATATTTCAGTTTCCCGAAAAATCCATGGTAAGCCGGAATTCGCCACACGGAATTTCTAAAGCAAAAGCTTTTGCGCATTGACGAAAGAATCAGAAACGGATCCCAGCCCGAAATATGGTTTGAAACAATCACAACCGGTCGGTCAAGTCTTTTTGTGAGCTCATTAGTATGCAGAACATCGGTTCGAAATAAGTGTTTCAGCCAATAAAGAAACATACAATAAAAAACCCACTGATTTGCATAAAGAATGGATTTTGACAGATAGTTTTTTATTTTATAGAATTTAGTGCTTATATTACAACAACACCCCCTTCCGTTTTTTAATATTGCTGTGTAATTGGACTGCCTTCATAATAACTTTATTGTACCACGCAAATACAAAATGTCATAGTTAAATGATTTAGCACAGGTATGTTCTTTGCCGCATCATATGAATAGCGCTGGAGCGGGCTTGGTTTACTTCGCCGTATTGGGGAGCAGGCCCGGTCCATCAGTTTCCAGGCTGGTCTGAGTTTGCCTGTTCACTGTGAAGCCTTAGCGGTTGGACCGCTCAAGCCATAGGACAAAGTAAACCAAGCCCGCTTCGGCACGGAAGAGCTTCGTTGAAAAATTATTGGATTTTTGAATTTGATGCAAGATACAAACAACGGCGTGACATTCAAATCTTTAGATCACACCCACTTATCAGCCGGATGGGCCGTGCTGAATTCGCTGTCGGGGATCTCAATGGCAATTTCAACTTCATCTTCATCATTGCCGCCCTCTTTATCGTATATTTTTACCCTTATGGTTGAGGATCCATGATTCTTTGATTCAGGGATGGTGTAACTTATTTCATAGGGTGATTTTTTTCTCGATCCGATGTTGTCCCCATCGAAGAAAAAGTCAACTTGTTCAATTTCCGCATCACCAAAAATGCCGGCCTTGATGTTTATTATTTGATTATCGATGATCTCTCCGTCTGCAGGAAAAGCAATTTTCACGTTTGAAAAGTCAGAAGAGAAATGCTTTGCCTTACATTCCTCTTGAGGCACGGGATCACGGCCTTTCCCGTCAGCCTTTTTTTCTCCCCATTTTTCAACCGCCCTTTCCCATTTTTTGTACTGTGCATCGTCTTTCGGACGTTTCGGCTGGTCGCCCAGAGGATCATCTTTATCAATATAATGTAAGATACTGTGCGCGACAAAATATTTTTTCTTCTTTACTTTCTTTTCAGGGCATTTGCTGTTGGCCAGACAATATTCTCCATCATCATACTTGCAAACTTTTACTTTATCCACAATTTTCATCGTTCCGTCAAGAACCGGTTTGCCCGTTTTTTCAAGCTTCTTCGGCTTGGCAAACTTTTCATCCTGATAATTCTTTAGCGCTTCCTCCATAAATTTATGCCAGGTCGGCCCGGAAACATTTACACCCGCGGCTCCGGCTTTCATAGCAGTATTGTCATTATTTCCCGACCATACACCGGCAGCCAGCGACGGCGATGAACCGACAAGCCACCCGTCGCGATACTCATTGGTCGTTCCGGTCTTGCCTATTACTGTCCTGCCCGGAATAACCAGTACATTATTTGTGCCAAAGGCCGGCGCGCGAAGACTATTGTCCGATAAAATACTGCAGATTTGAAGCGCGGCTTCTCGTTCTAGAACGCGTTTTCCTTCAGACTCTGAATAGTCATCCAGGATATTGCCATTGTTATCCTCGATTTTTAAAATAACTCTTTGGTCATGTTTTATCCCTTCATTTGCAAATACAGAGAACGCGGCCACATGATCAAGAAGCTTTACTTCACCGCCGCCAAGAACAAGCGCCAGTCCATACCTGCTTGGATGGTCCAATGAGGTAATACCCATTGCTTTGGCAAGTTTTATTGAATCTTTTACGCCAGCCAAATACAGCGTTTTTACCGCCGGAATATTTAGTGACCTGGCCAATGCGTCTTTCATTTTGACTGGCCCGTGAAATGATCCGTCATAATTTTGAGGCTTGTATTCGTTCTTACTGCTCACTGAAAATTCCGTTTCAACATCAAAGAGCATGGTTTCCGGCCGATAGCCCTCGCGAAATGCTTGGGCATAAACGTATGGCTTAAATGACGATCCCGGCTGGCGAAGACGGATGGCAACATTAACATTGCCGTCAATTGATTCATCAAAATAATCTTTTGAACCGACCATGGCCAGAACTTGTCCGTTTTTCGGATTTATGGCCACTAAAGCAGAATTTGAGAACCCATACCTGTATCCGTTTTCTTCAACGCCTTCCCGTATAACTTTCTCGCCAAGCTGCTGCATATCCCAGTCAAGCGTGGTAATGACTTTCAGCCCTTGTTTTTTAATTTTATCCTCTCCAAATTCTTCAACCAGTTTTTCTTTTATATAAAGAACAAAATGAGGCGCTTTTATGTCGGCTCTAAATGTATTCACTTGAGCTAAGATATCTTCATTTTTGGCGTCCTCAGCCTGTTTATTGGTTATATATCCAAGATTGGCCATTTGATCAAGCGTATGTTGCCATCTCAATAGAAGCCTGTCTGTATGCGAGCCGTGGGGAGAATAGAAGGTTGGAGCCTTTGGAAGAGATGCCAAAAGCGCTGATTGCGCTAGTGTTAATTCCTTGGCATGAACTCCAAAAAACGTTTGGGCGGCCGCTTCGATCCCATAAGCATTTGAACCATAGGGAATTTCGTTTAAGTACATTCTTAAAATGTCATCCTTTTCAAATTTCTGTTCAATCTCGATCGCCAGTATTACTTCTTTGATCTTTCTCGAAAGCTTCTTTTCGGAGGTGAGAATTGAATTTTTTATGAATTGCTGGGTAATAGTCGAGCCTCCTTGGCTGGCCTCGCGCTTTAGCACATCTTTCATGCCAGCACGTAAAATTCCGCGGAAATCAACTCCGTGGTGTGAATAGAACATCTGATCTTCAAGAACAATGGTCGCGTATCTAACAGTACCTGGAATTTCTTCCATCGGGATGATGGTTCTTTTTTCTTCGCCATGGATCTCATAGAGAAGGTGTTCACCGGTCCTATCGAATATTTTGGTCGATTCAGCAATTACCCGCCTGTTTACTTTTTCAGGATCTGGAAGATCTTTTGCGTAGTATGTGAATAATCCAATGACTCCGGAGACGCCAATGACCATGAATATTCCGACAATGATCAAAAAGATCTTCAATTTTTTGTATTTTTTCGGCTTTTTTGATTTTTTTGATCTAAATGAAGCACCTTTTTTCAGTGTTGACTTACTCGTTTTTTCCTTTTTCATACCGAGTTCATTAATTATAATCAGCTTGCCAAGAAAATAAATAGCAATTAATAGTATGGCTATTTTTATCTTGATGTCAATCATTTTTTCAGTTATTTATCTTTACTTTATTTTGCAAAAGATTAAACAATTCCTACCAATCTTGGCTGAATATCTAATCGGCTCCTAATTATTCATATACGCCAAAAAGGTTTTCTTTACAACATCCACGCCTCTTCCGATTATTACGGGCTTTCCATGAAACATCATTCCCGGATCACTATTCAGTTCAATGATGGCATATTTTGTTTTCGGGTCATTTGAAGAAATGCCCTCTGTTATCAGATCAACACCGGCTCGACTTAGATCAAAAACATTAGCGGCGCGTTCGGCAATTTTTTTAAAAAACGGGCTAACTTCGCCTGTTTTGTCAATCGCTGTACCGCCGGTTGACATACTTGCAATATCTCTAAATATAACTAATCTGTTTTTTTCCGGAACGGAGTTTATGTTCAATTTTTCAAGCCTTAATTTTTCATGGACTTCCTCGTCTGTGCGAATTTTAAAAATACCAACAGTTTTATCCGCGCGCTTATTGTGTTTCTCTATAAGAGCTCTGACAGTCATTTCTCCGTCTCCGATAATACGGGCAGGCATTCTTTGTGCGCACGCGATCATTTTTCCATTCAGCACTGAAATTCTGAAATTATTCCCTGGCATAATTTCTTCCACAATGAAACTGTCTTTCCTTTCAATAAATTTACTCCTTAGTTCCACGATCGATCTTTGAAGCTGGGCAAAACTTTCAATACTCATGAACACGCCTTTTGCTTTGATCCCGTCCAGCGGCTTTATGACTAATGGGAACTTGATAGCCTTGTTTTTGATCTTTCTTTTTGCATCCGCAATACTGCTGGCAATTATTCCGCGCGGGGTCTTAAAATTATTGTTATCCAATATTATCTTCGTGAGCTCTTTGTTTTTGGTAAATTTAATACTTGAAATAGTATTAAAATAAAATCTGTTGAGGATCATGTATTTCTCCTTGCCTTTGTATTTTATCTTTAAAAGCTGATCATCTTTCGAAACAATCTTTATATCAGCGCCCAGCTTGATCATGCGAATTATCAATTCTTTGTCTGACTTTCTATTCAGTTCTTTGATATATCTATTCAGCTTGGGATCAATTTTTTTCATGCGTTTAGATGGCATTAGCCTTTATATGTTCAATTGTTTTTCGGGCAATATTTTTTCCCCACTTATTCAGCGCTTCACCGCCATTTTTCGCAATTGATCTTTTCGTAATTATCCTTAAAATTTTCCTGTTCTTGCCGTACGAAAAACCTTTTACCGGAACGCCATCAGTCAGAATAAATTCGTTATCCTTTTTCAAGTCTTCCATTTCCACTCCTTCACGAACAAAGGCTAAACTGCCATGGCTTATTTTGTAAACACCGCCTTGAATATCTTTTTTAAATTTAATTTTGCGCTTAAGCGGATTGAAAATTATCAGATGTGCTCCCCTGTGCCGGCAATCTTTTTTATAGACACTTTTGTTTTTTATTGAGTACGGAATCTTAAGAAATTCAAGCAAATGAAAAGCAACAATTGGCACCTCTTTTTTGGCAAGCTGTGCATAAACAATCGCCGGAAGTGTCCCAAGTAATCGTGGATTCAATTCAATTGGCACCAGTTTCTTCCCTTTTTTGTCTAACATAAAATCAATGCCGAATACTCCAAGATATCCTCTCTTTTTCATTTCATGTCCGACTTTTTCCGTAATTCTTTCCGCTTCATTGTGCACTGAACAAGAAATTCTATTTGAGTATTCCCAATCATTCCCGCAAAAAACACCCTGTGCATCATCTTTCCCCTTGACGGACTCTTCGATATCAATAAGCTGATATTGGGCATGGGTAGTTAAAATTCCATTATTTTTTGTGACACATCCGGCGATACTAACCGATGAACCCTTGATAAATTCAGTCACGATCAGCTTTGGATCATTGTCCATATTTTTAGTGGTTTCTTTGCGCTTTCTTACTTCACCAATAACACTTTGTTTGTCTTCACTGTTGGTTATAAAGAAAGTACCAATACCCCCTCCGCCGCTTAAAAACTGGACTACGATCTTGTTTCCGAATTCTTTAAAAATCGAGTCGATCTTTTTCTCAAATTTTGATAATCTTAAAACACAAAATTCTTTACTAAGACCGACCTTTTTTAAAACTTTAAAGAATTCCAGCCTGTCTTCCAGTTTGTCATATAATTTTTTAGAATTTGCGATCAGCGTCCATCCATTTTCATTGCATATTCTATGCGTTTTTTCTGTCGGTCTCAGAACATAGATCCCAACTTTTTTACCCTTCGAATCTTTTCTTATATATCGGACAACTCTCTCATCCGATAGGATCTTCTCCGGCTTTTTTATGAACTCCGCTTTTGGAAACTGGAAGCATCTTATTTTTACTTTTCGCGCAATTGATCCGAATTCCCCTGTCTTGTTCGCGCATATCAATTCGAAATCATCCACCAGCGGCCAAATTTCGCTTCTGGTAGCCGGAAGCCCGCCAATTCCATATATTTTAACATTGTGCTCAGCTAATATTTTTTTTACATCGGCAACTGAAGAAATTTTCGTGACCATAAACATGGCTTTTAATCACATAACTATTTAAGAACATCTAAAAAGGCATCAAAGTTCTGTTTCCATAATTTTCTATCCCCGATCACATAAAGCAAATCAAGGCCCGGAGTTGTATTAATTTCAATTAAGATCGGCTCATCATTTTCATTGAAAATAAAATCCAGTGCATAGTGGGCATTTGAAAATATTGAAAGTTTTTGTACTATTTTTCGGACTATTTTATCAACACTTTCGGGTATAAAATGCTCGGGAACCAATTTTGCGGTTGCTCCTCGATGAAAATTTGTAAAGAGAGATCCGTTCTTCGCTGTTCTTGATATGGCATAGATGCGTTTCGAATTAATATATACCAAACGAAGATCTGCTATTGTGCCTTTTTTGGAAAATCCGGGTACTCCATTTACGTTTTCTATGAATTCCTGAATAAGTATCGGGTACTTGAAATTATCCGGATCAATTTCTCTTCTTTCGCCAATAACAATGCCTTTGCCTCCTGAACCATATAATGGTTTAACCACAACCGTTTCACTTGAAATTTTCTTACAAACATTCGCAAACTCACCGGTATTTTCTGCAATAAAAGACTTGGCCATAAATTCTTCAAAAATAAGGTATTGGGAAAGCTTACTGCTTAACAAAGTTTTGAATGTTGGATGATTAAAAACCAACACATTGTTGAAAGCTTTTTGTTTCACATCATATAGTTCGTAGTCGTATTTCCCTGCGGTTTTGTCAAATATCATATCCGGCCGAATCGGAACATTGATCTTGATCCATTTCTTGTTTCGAAATGCCCAAGCCTTGTTAAATACATTCTTTTTCACATCATACCATCCAATACTGGCGCGAAAAAATTCTACCCCGTTTTTGATGCCGATTTTATGCCAATCTTCAAACGCTTTTCTGGTCATTTTCGTCGACACTTTAGGTGCCTCTAAATTCCAATCATCTCCATAATAAATTGTTACAACTTTTTTCAAATTCATAAGTTTGAATCACTGCTTACTTGTTTATTTACTTACTTCAATCAAAAATCTCTTAAGATCTTTTCTGCCAATGATCATAGGATATTTAAGATCACCTCTGTCTACAATATTTACCTTTGAGACTACTCTTTCTTTGTCCATTATAAACGCCGTTTTTACAATCGGCCGCAATGAGGAACCGCTTGACGAGAAAACAACTACAATATTTTCAAGTTTTTTAATTTTTTTTCCATATTTCTCCATGAAATCTGCTTCAATTCTTTCCCCGCTACCCGGAACAAATTCATATTCCGACAAGTCAATTTGATCAAAATCGTCAATTGTTTTTTCAAAGCCAATACGTTTCGCCAATTCAGTGTCAATTGAGGTTGAATACGCGCCCGTATCAATTTTCGCTTCAATTTCAAACTCCTTTTTATTCCTGTCAATAAATTTTATTTTTTCAACAGCGCTAATGATCTTTTTTCCTGAGATCTCCTCAATTCCCTCCTCGATCTCACCACCAAAGAGACTTTGTGCAATTGCTACAGCTCTGGTAATTGTTTTTACTTTGAGCCCCTCAACACGCTTTAACCGCCCCAAAAGTCCATCTTGGTTCGCGTTCTGGATCGCCAGACCCGGTCTGGCGTTGATTTCCATGAACACCGGTCCGCGCTCCCTATCAATTGCAATGTCCGCACCAAGATATCCCAATCCCGAAACATCTTGAGCCTTTACGGCAAGTTTTAAAATATCCTGCCAAAAAGGAATCTTTATTCCACTTAGAAGCAAACGTTTTTTTGGAACATATTCTATCACTCTATTATATTGTACTGCCGACGTCGTCACGCCAGTTGCCATATCAATTCCAACCGCAATTCCGCCATTATGAACATTAGAAGTGCCTCCGGAAGCTTCTGTCGGAAGACGCAACATTGCCATTACGGGAATTTTATTAAATACGATCACACGAATGTCCGGAATGCCCTTGAAAGTGTATGGCTTAAAAAGCTTGAGTAATTGAATTCTTTCCTCAAAGAATGCAAAGTCCGGAATATTCATCCTGGAAAATGATCCGTCTAATATATTTCTAACGTGTGTCTTCAGGTCATCTTCCGTAACAACGCTTCTGTCTGCTTTTATCCATGTATTGCTAACATTTTTTTTGCGGCCGTAAACGATCATGATGCCCTCGCCTCCAAAACCGTAATTCGGTTTAAGCGCAAAACTATTCGGCAAAGACGAAAAATCAAAATCGTCTAACTCTCCACGCGAACGTATTTTACTTATCAACTTCGGAACCGAAATACCGCCTTTCCGCAAAACTCGCTTGCTGCGCATCTTATCATCAGCCAAACGCTTGGCCGGCTTAAGATTGTATGGACGAATATATTTCAGATTTCGGGCGTTCATACCCAAAATATTTCTACTTTTTGTGAGAAGGCTCGGCATATTTTGTAATTTCTTTAAATCGGAAATACTCGCTTAGGCGAAGTCCTGTCCATTTTCCAAGCACAATATTTATTATTATTGTAAAAAGGACAATCCACGGATATGTCTGTATGAACGCGACCAGAACCGACCAGCTGACGGAAAAATAGCAGATCAACGATATGATCAACGTTTCAGTGGACAAAACAACTGCTGTTCGCGCTCCTTTTTCAATTTGAGTTGAAACGAACTTTTCCACCAGCGTGATCATTATCAGGATCGGAAAAATTGAGACGCTTGCCAACCCTGTCCTTTGCAATAATCCTCCGGCAATAAGCATAGCAAGAGTCGATAGAGAAACGATCGTGATCATGATCGCCACTCGCGGCAAATACAGCAGCCTGAATTTTTTAAGAACGATCCCGACTAATGTGCCAACAGCTATCACTGTCACAAAGATCGTAAACCCGTACTGAGCCCCTTTTAAAATACTGTCAGCCTCAAGCCCGATGGCTAAAAATGCGAAAGTCACCAACGCCGGTGTATATATGCCGAAAGCTTTGATCCCCACAACTTGCCTGAAAAACGCGATAATAGTAACAACGATCGGCAACATCAAAGTTAGCGTAACCGTTGAAAGCGGAACGCCTTGAGAAACAGCAAACTCCACAAAACCATCATACATAATGGTAATTTAAACATTAGAAAGCGCTTGCTACTAAATACAGCTAAGCGTAAAAACCGGAATATTTTGTGTTTTCGCCCCTTAGAGCCTGTTTGAAAACCCCATATCCTGCTGCAATTTCCAAATTTTAGCTATCCCGAGTACTCAGGATCGCGATGGAAGAGAGTTCTCAAACAAGCTCTAAAAGAGTTGCTCCCGGACACATTTTTGCAGTGAAAGATCAGAATTTTAAGGTGAATCTCCACATACTTACACATACAGTATTCTATCCTACCTGCAACAAACAATAAAAAATGTCTTCAATACAGATCCTTAACAACATTCAGTTATCCATATTCATGATAACATTCAGAAAAACCAACTGTCAATAATAAATGCCCCAAATTAAAAAATAGGGCATTTCTAAGTCGTGCATAAACTGGCTGTTATTGTTGTTTATCCGCTTTGCAGAAAACCATAAAAGATCCATAGATGAGCAAAAAAACTCTCTTCCGCTTCGGCAACTCGCCTGAATGTATCGTTCGGACAGAGATTTCGCTCCGCCGAAGAAGTCAGGGATACTATGCATATAAGCGCGCAGAGCTTCATCCTCTCTTTTTCGATCTGTTTTTTTTCTTCTTTAGCAACATTGCCAAACTTGCTCCCAAGGCTGCACCGATTCCGGCTGAAATAATCGCTGCCTGTTCGGGATTCTTCTTAAGAAAAGACCTAACCTTCTTTACGCTCTCGTCCATTTCTTTTTGAACTTTTGCAACTTCTTTCTTGGCAGCTGTCTGAACTTTTGCAACTTCTTTTTTGGCAACTGTCTGAACTTTTGCAAATTTCTTTTCAGCCTTCACTGCCACACGCTTTGTTTTCTTTTTTACATCAGCTACTTTCTTTTTCGCAGCTGCTTTTGCTCTAGCTTGTTTGTTCATTGAATTTTAGTAAGTATTAATATTTAATTTCTGCCTGGCACCCAAGTTGTTTTTGATTACGATCGACGCGTTAGAACATTTAGAAAAAAGCCGATAAACATAACGATAAGGCCGATGCACAAAAAGCCAATACCTTTGAATCCGATAACAACATCTATTACATTTGCCAATCCAACAAAAAGAAATATAATTCCGAATACGATGAGAAGTGTTATCGTTGCTGATCTCTTAATTTCTTGGATGATCTCCTTCATTTTATTTACAACTCCATCCTGAAGATGTTCA
>DAOUPS010000037.1 GCA_030626045.1 bacterium
CGCTCTTGGTATAAGTACATACGCTTGAACTCCGCCCATTTCAACATGAGTTGATCCCAAGAGGGAATCAGGGCTCCAGGCGTCAAGAACCGTTGTGGTTGTTTGATAAATATTTACATTTCTCGCGTAGTGCAAAAAAGATGGAATTTCAAAGAGCTGTATATTAGTTTTTAGATTTTCGCTAAGCAGATCTATTATGCCGGTGATCTTTGCTGGGTTAGCGATTGTTTTAAGCGAAAACGCTTTTCTTTTTGTAGCGGCGATAACTTGCTGCTGTCGCTTGGCTCGTCCAAAATCACCGCCTTTTGTATGGCGTACTCGAGCATATTTTAATGCGGTTTCCGCGTCGAGATGGTGAAAACCCTTTGAAATTTTAAATGTTTCATATGAATAATTAGGACCGGGAAAACTGGAGTCATGAATATCATTTTCAACTTCAATGTCAATTCCACCCAATTCCCCGATAATTTTTTTGAACCCGTTAAAATTGAGTGCGACGAAATAATGTATCTCTTGCCCAGTCACATTTCTAACTGTTTTTTTTATGCTTGAGAACGACTCACCAGCACTGCCTTGATTGTTTTTAGCTTCGTAAGCATATACAGCATTAATTTTTGTGTGAATACCGGCGCTATCCGGAATTTTAACATACAGATCGCGCGGAATTGAAAGCATCGCTGATTGGTATGTTTCCGGATTGATCGAAACAAGCATAATAGTGTCGGTCAGATACTTTCCCTTGTGTCCCTCTCCTCCCATTCCAAGCAAAAGAATATTTATGCGTCCGTCTTTTTCGCCTCGAAGCTCGATTTTTTCATGCTTTACGATACTTTTCGCGACTGTCATAAATGATTTTATCCCTTGCTTATCCTTATCCTGCTCTTCGATCGGGGAAAGTTCTACGATCTCGCTTTGCAATTTATGTATCTTGTAGCCGAAATAGCCACAATATCCAAGTATGGCAATGACAAGAAGAACGAAAATTCTCACAAGAAATCCCCGCCACACAATTCTGGTTGGCGGTTTTGTTTCGGCATGCTGTGATCTAGGGATGCGTACATACATATATCGACGTTTATTGAACTTACTTAATTCCAGCATACCCCGTTTCGGGCTTTATTGGAAATAAAAATTTTAGCCAGTAATACAAATAACATAGAAGATATACACTGGTGTCTTTCTGGGGTGCTTCTAACTTTTGCCAACAGATCCAGTTTGGGGTTGACCACGTAGAATTGAATATGATCAAATAGAATGATATACTTTAAACAGATTACTCTCATAAGAGATATAAACAAAAACATATGAATTTCTTTACATGGTACTTTACAAAAGGGCTAAAAGATTATTTTACGATCTGGAAAAATTTTATCCGCTTTTTTCTGCGATTTTTTTCCATATGGCCGCTTCTTTCAACTCTTTTTGCGGCTTGGCATAAAGATCTGACTCCACACGACTGGCTGGGCATCCGGCCGATTAAATCTGCTGAAGTTTTTGCCGTAAACTTAATATTGCGTTTTTTTGGAGCAGTTGTGCGTCTTGCCGTTGTGACGGTCGGAATTATGCTTGTCATTTTGACAGTATTTTTTGGAGCGGCAATACTGATTGTATGGATATTATACCCATTTGTTTTAGCTTTTTCGATTTTCAATTTAATGCTTGGTGATACTATAGCGCTTTCGTATCTGGTTTTACTGCTTATATTTTTCACGGTGGCCTTAAAAGCATTTTTTGACTCCGAGAGAACTTCATATGAACAAATGACAATTGAAGAGCTTTACACATGTCCATTATTTGACAGGGTACTGGCACGAATTGATGCAGTAAAGAGCGATGTTGATAAAAAACTGCTTGGAAATTTCGAGGAATTCAGAAAGTTTCTCAAGAGCTATAATATTACACCTGCGGAGTTTGATATTATTTTACAATGGGAGATAAACTTTCAAAAGAAGAAAGACATGGAATGTAAATTCTGGAGAAAAAAATACCTTGATCGTTTTACACCAATAGGGAAACACTGGAAATATGGTTATGCTGTCACGCTTGATAGCTACGCGGTTGATCTGACGAGGTTTGATCCCACTGAGTACCGTTATGTGCAGTTAATTGGGTATAAAGAGGAATTAAATATGGCAAAACTGGTTCTTAAGCGCGAAAATCAAAATAACGTGTTACTTGTAGGTCCTCCGGGAATCGGAAAAAAATCTCTTATCCACTATATTGCAAAACTTATACATTTTGGGCAAGTTGACGAGAAACTGCAAGATAAGCGAGTAATGTTGATCGATCTGGGAAGCGCGATTTCTTCGGTGGTTGATCAGGGGGGTGATGCTGAACACGCAATGCATTCTTTGTTTCAGGAGGCCGCGTATGCCGGCAATATAATTTTAGCCATTGATAACATTGCGAAATATCTTGATCCAACTAAAGGATCAGCAGTGAATATAGCGGCATCCTTGGACAGGTATCTTTCATTGCCAACATTTCAAGTGATTACCACTGCCACAAATAATAAATATCATGGGCTTATTGAAAAACACGAGAACATTCTTAAAAATTTTGATATTATCGAAGTCAAAGAGCCAACCAAGGAAGAATCAATAGCGATACTAATTCAAAAGTTTAGTAAAGAAGAGAAAAGCGAGGTAATTTTTACTTTTCAGGCATTCCGTGAAATTGTAAAAAGATCCGCTCATCTTGGCAAAATAATGCCGCTTCCGGAGCGTGCTGTTGATCTTGCGCATGAGACGCTTTTGTATTGGAAAAAAGATGCCAAAAGCAAGAAAGAGGAGAAGAAAAGGATAGTTATTGAAGATGTTGCCAGAGTGCTTTCAATAAAAACAGGTGTTCCTCAAGGAGAAATAAAAGATGAGGAAAAAGATAAGCTGCTGAATCTCGAAAAAATAATGCATCGCAGAATAATTGGGCAGGATGGCGCTGTTATTCAATTGTCAAATGCGGTAAGAAAATTGCGTGCCGGCATTGGAAGCGACAAAAAGCCCATTGGCAGCTTCTTGTTTTTAGGCCCTACCGGCGTTGGAAAAACAGAAACAGCCAAAACTCTTGCGGAGGTATATTTTGGAGATGAAAATCGCATGATCAGATTTGATATGAGCGAATTCCAAAATCCTAATGGAGTTGAGCGCCTCATTGGATCCAGAAAAATGGATCAGCCGGGAATGCTTACTTCAAAAGTGAAAGACAATCCTTTCTCAGTGATACTGCTGGATGAAATTGAAAAAGCGTATCCACGAATTCTTGATTTGTTTCTCCAGGTGCTGGATGAAGGCTTTCTTACTGATGCCTTTGGAGAAAAAGTGAGTTTCAGAGGATCAATAATCATTGGAACATCAAATGCCGGAGCTCCGTTGATAAAAAAACTTATTGAAGAAAAAATTGAAGCTGACGAAATCAGAAAACGCCTCATCGATCACATTGTCGAAGAGGGCATATTTCGTGTTGAATTTTTGAATCGTTTTGATGGCGTGATCTTTTTTAGGGTATTGACCAATGAACAATTAAGGAAAATTGTTGAAATAAAGCTTGCGATTTTTACGAAACGGCTTGATGAAAATAAAAATATTCAAGTAAAGTTTGAAGAGGGAGTTGCAGAAAGGGTAATTGAAAAAGGATACGATCCTGTATTTGGAGCCAGATCAATTAACAGATACATTACAGATGAGATCGAAGACACGGCTTCGAAGAAAATTATTTCACAACAGATCAAAGAAAGAGAGGAGCTGGTAATTAAAGTTGACGATCTTAATTAAATCAGAACAAATAGTTCGAGTTATCTGTTTCGTTGGGAGGCAAGCGAATTTGGATCAACAGAATATACCGTCTGTGATTCGAAATTACGGAAAGTACTTTAAGAACAGCTCCTATAACGAGCAATTAGGATCAATACGCTCTTTTCCGTTTTTGTAGATCTTATTTATTCCTTCCAAGCATATCATTTTCGAAAAGTAAGGGGATTTTATTTTTGAATGAATTGCACACCGAATACCAAAATCAATGTTATCTTTAATAAGATTATCTCTAATAACAACTGTGGCGTCTTCTTCGAATGACTGGAGATTAATTCCGCTTGCGCCATTCTCTTTAACGATTGTATTTTCAATAAGCAGACCGTTTCCTCCGAATTCCGTTTCAATTCCGCCTTCGCCATTTTTTACAATTTCAGAATTTTTAATTACAGATCTCATTTTAACGTGAAGATCAATGCCTTCTTCGCCATTTTCATTTACTTTTGAATTATTCATATAAAATGTTCCCTGCTGAAGATAAAGGCCTTGATGCGCAGAACAATTAACTTGTGAATTGATCACAGCCAGCCTTCCTGAATCAATTGACGAATGTTCTTCATTATAAATACCCCACTTCGACGAGTGGGTGATGATGACGTTATACAGAATAGCTGATTTATCAGTCGGAATAAAAATACCGTATTTTCCTTGCACTAATTTCAAGTTTGCAAGGAAAATGTTGTTTCCGGCAGTAATTGTTTTGTTGTTTCCGGTAGAAGGATTCTTTATTACTGCGCGGCCTCCGTATCCAATAATTGCAATTTCATCAGGAAGTTCCAGCGCCTCATTGTATTCTCCCGGTCTGATAAGTATTGTGTTGTATGAATTATTGTCCTTAGAAAAATCGATTGCATGGTTAATGTTCTTAAACGGATGCTCAGGTGATCCGTTTTTGATATCGCTCTCAGTTCGTGTATCAACATGGACAATGTTCCCGCGCGGAATTTCAACAGTATTTTTAATATAACGTTCAGTTTCACTTAATGTGCAGTGATAAGCGGCGCAGGAGAGAGGGATTAGAATAATCCACTCAATAATTCTTATTGCTGTTTTCTTTTTCATTGAGTTTGATACAGCCGTGTTTGTAGCTCTTTGTAATAATAATTAACATCACTGATCCATTTTCTCACGCCAAAAGGATTGTGCCCGGAACAAGTTGAGCCGCATTTCCAAACGATCATTTTTGCGGGAGTGTTGAGATCTTTCTTATACACGAGAGTTTTAATTCTTTTGCCTACGATATCGACAGCCTCTTTTCTGGAGTTGAAGCACGAATGTCCGCCGCTGCCAATTCTATTCGGGCCTTTGTATCCCCAGTAGTTGAAACAATCACGCCCTTTATATTTCGGACAACGCTTGCCCCAATTGCTTTCTTTCTTCGCAATGCTGATCATAAAGGCCGCTACTTTTGGGTCTTTCTCAATAATATGAGGAAGCATCTCTTCTATTGGATAGCCCGCCACCATTGAACGTATTTTCTGCTCCAGTTCAATCTTTTCGGTGTTTTCAATGCTCAATCCCTCCAACAATTCAACATTGTTAGTCATTTTTTTGTAAGCATAAGAACCGTAAGCAACAAAAAGCAGAATAATAATTCCCGGTATTAAAAATTTTCGCGTTTTAGACTTCTTGATTCGTTCTTCTTTCTCCTTTTTATTTTTTCTCATCATACATTTAATTTTCTTCATGTCAATCATAACACAGCTAATGACCGGTTCGCAAAGAAAAAAGCTATACGGTTCAGTACCCAGGATCAAAGAATCGCTTCGTGAAAAGTAGAGGGTATTTCAGCGTAAAAGAAAATCAATACTCAATACTCAATATCCATTCAATACTCAATAAGTTAATGATAAACAATCGAATATTAAGTCAGGAATTAGACATTGAAATTGGAAATTTGTATTGCAATTATAAATTTATAATCTGAAAATTTGAAAATTCAAGAATTTAGGTTTACATTTTTCGTAAAGTATGCTATATTTTCGCGATGTGTTGTTTGACAAGTTTGCTATCAAAAAACTTTAAGGAGGGAAATATCTATGCCTATTATCAAGAAAGGAGTTTTCTATGCAGCATTTGTGTTTTTTTGTATTTTCCTTATCAGTTGTCAACAAAAGCAGTATACGCAACATGAAGATGAGTTAGCTTCTGGAATAGTAAACAGGCTGTCAAAAGCTGAAAAAGGGAGCCTTATTGTTTTTAAAGAGACAGAGAAGATTGAAATAATCTTTTCTCCAAACCTGGGGCATTAGGACGAGGGAAACGTTCTGTGGCAGTGGCTAATTACCCGCCTGAGGATCCATATAGGAGAATGTCTATTGAATCTTTCGGGCATAAGCTAAGTAAGGTTGTCTTCATTGACGATCCGGAATATGAAAAATATGCGAGGATATTTATCTTACAGCAAATTGGCATTTATAATGCAGATAATTAAGCAAGAACACATCACAAGTCCTGACAGCAAATGTTGTCAGGACTATGTCTTTTTCTAGCTATTAGCGCAAATTCAAGATCTTACCATAACTTCATTGCAAAAACCGGCTCCATAATGCGAGCCGGCTTTGATCTTTTTCCATTGAAACTTTTTTTATTTGTCTACCCGTTCAATATTCACGTTCGAAAGAGAAGTGTCGAGATCGATAAAAATTTTTGACTGGCTGGCGTCGAACTTTTCTGTTCGGTATATTTTCTTTTTTTGTTCCTGCTGTTGAATTTCAGAAAGTCCTTGAAAGTTCTGCAGTGAAAGTTCGGAAGCGGTTGCAATTTGTATGCCGACAGATCGTGGTACGACAATGGAGAGCCTGCTCGTACGAACGCTGATCTTCATGGAAATATTTTCCGGTTTATTCCCAATTTTCATTTTAATATTTGACGCGTCTATTGTAAGATCAGCATTTTGTATTTGCAGATTTCTGAAATCAAGATCTGCATTTATTGTTTTGCCTCTCAAGTTGAATTGCAGAGGCGCGTTTCTGTTAATGCCAATGTCGAGCTTATTGACGTATTTCATTGGGAGCTTATCGAAGATCCTGTGCGTTTGCAAAGAAATAATTTGCTTGATGCCTTTTGTCGAACTGTTTATTATGAGGTCGGTAAGATTTGAAGTAAGCGATCCTCTTATTAAAGCGCTTGAATCCTCGTAAACTGATACTGTTGTGCCATTTGTTTTAAGGCTGACATCCAGCTCTTGAGTTGCTGGGCTTCTTTCTTGGATCACGAACGGTGTTGTTTTAACCGGACGCGAATATTTTTTTAGAGCATCAGAGTGGCTCATGATCAAATAGCCGATAACGAACAAAATAACAAAAGTAATGATGCCGCCAATAAGCGCTGAAATTTTACTTTTTGCCGAAAGCATTGAGAGGCCGATGAAAATGATCAAAAGAGGCCATAATTGAAAGATATTTATATCAACTACAAACTCCGCGGGCAGAAAACCGGTGTTTTTTGCCAGGAGATAAATTCCCATGGCAGTGAGAAATAAACCAAACGCCAGTCGCCCGAAATTTATATGCAGATTTCTTTTGAATCGGTGCTTCAATTGTTTCTCTCTCTTTTGATCTTTTTTGTCAGACTCCGATTCTCGCGATTGAAGGCTGATTTGATCTTTATTCATCGTTTTTTTTGAGGATCATGTATAAGCCGATAATAATGATTGCCAGCGGTCCGATATACATCGTGTCGACCCAGTAGAACAGTCCGAAAAGAGAACTTTTTCTTATAATAAGAAGCAACCCCACCAAAACTATAATGGCTCCAATCACATTTCTTGGTGACTTGAAAAAAGAATTATCTTTGATGATCTCTTTAGTGAGACGCTTGGAGCGATTTCCGATATCATTTGCAAATTTTTTTAGCTGTTTTTCTCTGCTTGTTTCCGGAGAGATTCCCGGTTCTTGAGGAATCACAAGCGCTAGAATAAGATACACGAATAGCCCAATTCCATTAGTTAAAGTAAAAAGTATGAAAAAAATGCGCAGAATTACCGGATCAATATCAAAATGTTTTCCGAATCCGCCGCAAACCCCAAAAATAATACGGTCAGTCCTTGAGCGTTGTATCTTCATGTTATTTCTCTTCATTTTTACACGTTTACTATTTTGTTACAGTATAGCGATTACCAGTCTTTTTTCAATCAAAGCTCTAGCATTTCTCTAGTTCAAAATTGTCTCATGCGCGTTACTGTTTTTTAGCTACTTTCTCGGTTTTAATTTTATTGAGGATCTTTCGGAGACTAGCCACTATTTTATCATCAATAATGGATAACGGATAACAACGAGGATTTAATTTTTTAAGTATTCCGATTTTTTTTCTAATATTGGGTTGATCAATATTGTCGCACTTGCTCAGAAAAACATATTCTTCTTTTTTAAGAAGTTTTTTGTTGTGTTTCCCAAGTTCGACCCTAATAGTCTGATAATCTTTTCTTGGATCGGCTGATTCAGCAGAAACAAGGTGAAACAAAAGATTGGTTCTTTCAATGTGTCTGAGAAATTTCGTTCCTAATCCCTTACCCGCAGAGGCTCCTTCAATAAGACCGGGAATATCTGCAATGATGAGC
>DAOUPS010000073.1 GCA_030626045.1 bacterium
TAGTACGAGAGGACCGGAAAGAGTGAACCTCTGGTCTATCAGCTGTCACTGCCAAGTGCATTGCTGAGTAGCTACGTTCATTCGGGATAACCGCTGAAAGCATCTAAGCGGGAAGCCTACCTCAAGATAAGGCAACCATAGATCTCCTGGCAGACTACCAGGTTGATAGGCTCTAGGTATAAGCGCGGTAACGCGTTCAGCCAAGGAGTACTAATGATCTTCGGTATTTATCTTTCTGGTCTTGCAGTTGAGATGAAGCTATATGCTCCATTTCTTTGCAAGACCAAAGTATAATTAGCGCTTTAGAAAAATTGAATTTGCCATTTTGATGTTTTCAGCGGTGACAGTACACTTATTTATCTGTCTTTGAAAACAATCCCACTTAACAAACATTCTTACATTCGATTTTATAGTGTCTGGTGTTGTTAGCGGAGCGGATACACCTGTTTCCATCCCGAACACAGAAGTTAAGCGTTCCAGCGCCGATGGTAGTCCCGCCTTGGCGGGGTAAGAGTAGGTCAGTGCCAGGCACTATAAAATCGAAAGCCGATTTACTTAACAAGACACAAACAGTAAATTTTTTGGCGGAATAGTAAAAAAGTCCTCTGTACGTTGTACAGAGGACTTTTTGCTGGTTTGTCCTGTTTCTATTGGTGAGATGCCAGCATTAAAGATGGCCAAGATAATTATAATGAAAACCATTGTAGTACTGAAATCAAGAGTTCAGAAGTTGGCTTTTTGATTGCCCACAGGAGCAATAAATGTTATAATTTCATTGGGAACAGTCTACTGCTGTAATTTTGTGAAATAAAACGAAAAATGATATTTCGGCAAACAAAACGCTTCAAGATAATAATGGCTTATGCCGGATTTTTTGTTCTTTTAGGCGCGATTTTGTATTTTATGTCCAAACCGAAGCCAAGCTGTTCTGATGGAAAACGGAATCAAGGAGAAACAGGAATTGATTGCGGCGGACCGTGCCGTCCATGTCCGGAAACAATTAAGTTGAATAAGCTTGATGTTTTACTTGTTGAGTGGGTTCATGACGTTGATGACAAATATGATGTTGTAGTACGAATAAAAAACCCGAACGATGTGTTTGGAGCGGGAGCATTTAATTTTAGGGCTATCGCGTTTTTTTCTGATGGCACGGAAATAGCGCAAGAGTCCTGGGAGAAAAGTTTTGTTTTACCCGGAGAAGAAAAGTCTGCATTTTTACATGGCTTCAAGCTCTCACAAGAGCCGTCAGACATGAAAATTGAGATCAATGAAGACACAGTTAAGTGGCAGAGATTTTCCGACTTTGAAGAACCGAATTTTGTAGTCAACAATTCACAGTACAAAGAAAAAGAAGCCGGCAGTATCGATTTTGGAATGGCAACCGGAACTATAATTAACCGTAGTGTCATTGATTTTGAAACGGTTGATGTTCATGTTGTCCTTCGAAGCGAAAAAGGAGAACTGCTCGCCATAAACTCTCAGCGCATGAACACTGTTCGTGCCGAAGAATTTCGTGACTATATTATGGTTTTCCCGTATGCATTTCCGGGTTCGGTTAAAAAAGTAGAATCTTTTGTTGAAACGAATCCTTTTGATTCTGATAATTACATAAAAACACATGGAACGCCCGACGGATGAGATAATGCTTTTGAGTAAATCCCTCCAGTGATTGACATTTTAGATATATTAGGTTATACTGTCGTTAGAATGATAAGAACTGCCGCCAAGGCTGTTTTTTAAACCAAAAAAACACATACATGAATAAAGTTATTTCATTTGTTAAAGAAGCGTACGAGGAACTGCGAAAAGTAAGTTGGCCAAGCAGAAAACAAACTACAAACTATACAATTGTTGTAATTATAGCCAGTCTTATAGTCGCGGCCTTTCTTGGCGTGCTTGATATGATCTTCTCATCTGTAATCGAGCGTTTTATTTTTTAGTTGTAACATTATACATATGGCAAAGCAAACTCAACATCACGGAAAGGCATGGTATGTACTCCATACATACAGTGGTTATGAAGATAATGTCGCGAGAAATCTTAAGCAACGTATTGAATCAATGGGAATGCAGGATAGAATATTTGACGTGATGGTTCCAAAAGAAAAAAAGATAAAAATTCGGAACGGAAAACGTTATACTGTTGAAGAGCGAATATTTCCAGGGTATGTTCTTATTCATATGATCGTAACGGATGATTCGTGGTATGTGGTAAGAAATACGCCTAACGTTACCGGATTTATTGGAATTGGAACAACGCCAACACCTGTTGATCCAGATGAGATTGGCGGGATTAAGAAGAGAATTGGAGCAAAAGAGCCGAAATATAAGATTGATATTGCCAAAAATGATCCCGTTAAGATCACTGACGGGCCATTCAAGAGTTTTGAAGGCAAGGTTAATGAAGTGGATAATGAAAAAGGAAAGGTGAAGATTCTGGTAAGTATCTTTGGTCGAGAGACTCCGGTTGAACTTGATTTTCTTCAAATCAAGAAGTTATAATCTTACAATAACGTATTAATATTTTTGAAATGGCAAAAAAAGTGGAAACGATCATTAAGCTTCAAGTCAAGGCAGGACAAGCTAACCCGGCACCGCCTATTGGTCCCGCGCTTGGACAGCACGGCTTAAATATTCAGGATTTTTGCACGCGTTTTAATGAAGCAACAAAAGAATTAGGGGAGGACGTGGTTCCGGTTGAAATTAATGTTTACGGAGATCGAACTTTCGATTTTACGCTTAAATCATCTCCAGCAGCTGAATTGTTAAAAAAAGCCGCAGGTGTGAAAAAAGGAGCCGGAAATCCACTTGTAGATAAAGTGGGGACAGTTACCGAAGAGCAAGTAAAAGAAATTGCTGAGAAAAAGATGCAAGATCTGAATGCGAATGATATTGAAGCTGCCAAGCAGATTATTAAAGGAACAGCACGCTCAATGGGAATCAAAGTTGAAAAGTGATTTCATATTTTTTATTTATGGCGGCTGCTCCTAAATACTCCATTATCAAAAGACAGCAACGCTAATAATTTCTAATTTTGTGGTGGGAGCCCAGAAAGTTTTCCGGGCGCTTGAACCACAGCAGAAAAATGAAACAAGGAAAACGATACCGAAACACGCTAAAATTATATGACCAAAAGAAGACCTATTCTTTGGATGAAGCGCTTGACATTTTGGAAAAATTTCCAAAACCAAAGTTTAATGAATCTGTAGAGATTCATATCCGTTTGAATATTAATCCGAAAAAATCAGATCAGCAAGTTCGAGGAACGGTAATATTACCTTATGGAACAGGAAAAATTGTCCGCATTGCCGCTTTTACCGATACTCAGCAAAAAGAAGCGAAAAAGATGGAAATAGCTGTTGTCGGCGGGCAAGATCTTATTGACAAGATTGCCATGGGCGGAGACGCTATTGATTTTGATGTGGCTGTGGCAACGCCGGAAATAATGCCGAAGATGGCAAAAATTGCAAAAATTTTGGGTCCGAAAGGATTGATGCCTAATAAAAAGTCCGAAACCGTTGGGGTTAAGATAGATGTTCTTATTGAGGAATTGAAAAAAGGAAAAGCAAGCTTCAAAAACGATAGCGATGGGAATATTCACCAGGTTATTGGCAGCCGTTCTTTTAATAAGAAAAAACTCAAAGAGAACATTGATGCTTTTTTGGAAGAGCTTGGGAAGAATAAACCTTCGGCGGCCAAAGGAAAATTTATTAAAACTGTTAATATTGCCGCCACAATGAGTCCGAGCATCAGAATACAATAAGGGGACAGTGTTCGGAAACAATCTCATAAAAGCAGACCAAGAATAGATTCAGTTAAAACGTAAAGAAAAATTTTATGGCACAAGATAACCTTATATATCTGAAATGTGAAGAGTGTGGAAATAGGAATTACTATACCTATAAAAACAGAAAGAAGCTCCAAGAACATAAATTGGAGCTAAAAAAACATTGCCCGAAATGCAAAAAACACACTATTCATAAAGAAGGAAAATTGAAAAAATAAGAATACAAGGGGTGCATTTCTATTTGATAGGGTGATAGTAGAATTTATGATGAGATTATTTTTGATTATTCGGAGATTCTGTCAAAAATTTGCGGGTGTCGGTTAATGGTAAACCACTGCTCTCCAAAAGCAGGACTGTAGGTTCGATTCCTGCCACCCGTGCAGCTGATATTTTTATTATTATTAGCTATTCCTTAGTGTATTTTAGGATGATAAAGGGAATCAAAGGACACGAGCAGGAAGCGGGCAAGCGAGCTTTCTGTGTGTAGTGCCCAGGCTCCAAGTCGGAGCGAGGAGGACTCCCTCATCCTGTGCAAAGAAAGAGATTTTGTACTTCGCACAAAATATATTGCGTTAGATTCTAAACTTAAACTATTTTTTTAAATAAAGAATATGCCTGAGCAGGAAGTATTGACAAAAAAGGAGGCAATAAAATTTTTAAATCTTGAAGAGAAAGCCTTTGATAATTACTTTAAACACGCCGGTGAATTTAATTGTCTTGATAGACCAAACGGGCGTGGCCGCTTTAAATTCAATAAATTAGAAATAAAAAGATGGCAGAGGGGTTGGAATTGGAGGAATATTGAATTGGATCAAAGCGATTATGCTTTATGTCTTGATTTTGCGCTAGCCCAGCATTTTAGAGGCTATGTGGTTTCAGATTGGGGGACAGCAAGGCAAAGGGAATTCGGCCAAAAACTAACAAATTGGATAAAAGGCCAGCTTGCCGAGATTGCAGTTCAAAAATTTTTTAAAAATGAATTTAACTGTGAGGTGAAATTAGATTTTGA
>DAOUPS010000106.1 GCA_030626045.1 bacterium
ATTCCATCGTAAAAAGCCGCGTCAGTACGTTTTGGCGCGAATTGTAAAAATTAAGCTTGGATTGCACGCAAACAATTTTTTCGTTTTTCAGTTTTTGAAAAGCGATGTAAGCTTTTTTGAGCTGGTTTGGCGCGGGATTGTCTTCAGCGTCGTAAATTACCGCGTAGCTTCCTCTGGCGTGGTTAAGCCCGTAGTTGCAAGCCTTCGGTTTCGTTTTTGGTTTACTATCGGGAACAATAATGACTTGAAAAAACTTTGGGAGTTGCATTCTCCTGACTTCAGCAATCGTTTTTCTATCATCTTCCTCCAGCAAAAGCTGGACATCTAACCTATTTTTTGGCCAGTTTAATTTGCTGATTGATTTTACAAATTCCGGAATCACTTGCCACTCTTTGTATAGCGGACAAAAAATCGTATATATTGGCAATCTACTATCATCTAAAGAATCTATTTCTTTCTTGCTGATAATAATCTCGGATGATTTTCGCAAAGTTTTAACCGTCAGAAAAAGGCTGAACAACAAATCAGCGAAGTATAGAAAAGTCATCAAGGAAACAAGAATGATTATTGTCTCACGCCAATTTAAAACAACTCCGGCCACCAAGACCCCCCCCAGCAAAACTATCACTATTTTTTGATGTGAGTGAAATGTTTGAATGGCGCTGTGCTTATGGTGAAGATCAGTGTGCGTAATAAATTTATTTCCCTTATGATGGATTCCGCTATCAATGCTTCTGTGCGTACTGCCGTCGCTAAAATTTTTCGGCTTCCTTTTATGTTTCCTAGCTTTGAGATTGCTAAATCCCGCGCTTAAAAAGTTCGTTGAAACATCAGCGCTTTTTTCTTGTGTTTTCATTAAAATTATTTTCTTATAATGTAAATCTCAAACAAAAAAGCCTCTTCAGGCTTTCCGATGAATATTGCACGGTTAATTAAATTTGTCAAACATTATCGGTCCATCCTACTCCCAATGCAGTTAATAAAGTCAATCTTTTGCCTTACCCTAAAACACAACAAATAAACATTCCACCTCTATGGAATGTTTATTTTGGCTTAACCAAGATAAAATTTCTGGCTTTTTAAATCCCCATCTTTTTTATTAGAATTTAAAAAGCCAGCTGATATGCACTGTTAAAAACAGCAAACATCGACCGGCTTTCTATAGACAAAAAATATTCACCCGTATTTTTTCTTTTCCTCCTTGTTTGTAATTTTTCTTTTCCTCCTTGTTTCTATTATAAGAAACACCCCTGAAACTGTCAATGGAAGTTATTAACAATTTTACTTCTTTCTTACCCATCCTAATGATAACGAAGAAGTTGATTAAATATAATTTTTAATAACTGCGTTCCCCTTAAATAAACTACGGCAATATTCTGTGATTCCTCGCAATGATCAGGAAAATTGGGGTAAAAATTATAGTCCCCCAAACTTACTAATTTTGCTTCAGAAAACTTATTCGCCATTAGATAGGAAAAATAAATTTTGCCGCTCTCCGGCCGTTCTTTCGGAAAATTATATTTTTTTTCACTTTCCATCCAAACAATATACGGAATATTATTTTTATCAGTCGTTATGCTGGGAAAAAATTGAAAATTATCTGATGGAGAAATAATTACATGATCAGACCATCCATTATCACTCAACGCGCAATAGTGTATTTGAGCTGGGCAGCTTATTTCCCTTGGCGCCCTCCACGCAACATGCAATTTCCCCGTCTGATCAATAGCAGCGCTAATATGACGCGCGTCAAAAACAGAATTGGAAATGTTTTCTAAATTACTCCAGCTATCGCCATCGTCATCTGAAAAAACATACCGAATTTGCTGAACAGTTTGATTGATAGACGAATACATTAAAACATGCAATCTCCCATTATTGCCTTGTAAAACGATAGGCCGCGATTGAGTATTGCCGCTCGTCAGATAAATATTTATCCATTGGCTCCATGTCTCGCCATAATCAAGCGATTTTATAAATTTCACTTGTTGATGTTTATTGTTAATATCTTTGCCTTCCCACACGATATATAGTTCATCATCGTTGCCAACGAATATGAAAGGGTGCTCCTGCCAATATTCCTGACTGTCGTATCCGCTGACAAAAGATATATTTGCCTGTTCGCTCCAAGATTCACCGCCATCAACAGATCTTGAATATTTTATTTGCCTGTTGTTTTTTTGCTTTTTAGAATCAGGCCCATACCAAACCACATGCAAATGATCTTGTGAATCAATAGCGATAGATGGAACTCTTTGCGTAACTCCCATCAACGCAATTGGCTTTTCCGTTCCTGAAACCATCCGCCCATCATCACCACTCAACTTAGCAACGAACACCTCGTATGCTTCATTAAACTTCTTGCGATAAGCTATATGAAAATTATTGCTTTTATCTTTGACTATTTTTCGCTGTCCTGAATATCCGAGCGCTTTTGAATCTTGGGTTTTATCCACTTCAATTGATTCAGTTGAAAAGCCTTGATTGTTTTCTGGTAATAATTCTGTGGATTCGTTTGACATGTGTGAAGATCCATCAATTAGTTCTGACGGTTCTCTAACCATATGTAAAGATCTAGACCTCAAGTTATTCAAATATGCTAAAAAAAAGACCATACAGATCAATCCGATCAGTAATGCTATGCTATTGAATTTTCTGGATGAGGTTATCTTTTGCATTATCATTAAGTTTAATCTCCACTCGATTGCTATTTTTCACAAGGCTGTCTTTTATTAAATTGTTTGCAGAATCTTTAATATAAATTCCTTTTGCATTATTCTTGATAAGATTGTTGACCACAAAATTGCCATTAGCCTTATCATAGAAAAATATTCCATTTCTGCATTTTGTGATATTATTCTGTTCAATATAGTTTCCGGAAGAATGAACATTGGCTCGAATACCGTTTTTATTCTCTTTTATTTTATTGTTTCTGATCAAATTATCACAGGAATCATAAAGAGCAATACCATCAACATTTCCATAAAGCGTGTTATTTTCTACCAGATTATTATTCGACTGCCTATCAAGCATTATACCATGAAGCTTGTTGTCATAAGAAATATTGTTTCTGAAAATATTATTGAAACATCGCTTG
>DAOUPS010000042.1 GCA_030626045.1 bacterium
ACTTATTTAATTATCTATATCAAGTATTTATAAAAAGCCTCACCATATTCTGCTTCTATCTCAAGCCCCTCTTTCGCCCGGCTCATTAACACCTCTTTATCGCCAGGTTCAAAGAAAAAGCCGCGTGTCATGCGTGAAATCTCGCCTATTTTAAATTCGTCTTCTATTTTGTACTTTTTCGCCAGTGATAATATTTTTTCAATTATTTTTTCATCCGCTAATCCAATCCGAACATCAAACGGTAGCTTATTGAAGTGCGTGTACCATTCAATAATGTCCGCCTGCACATCATCACGCGGATCCCAGTTGACACTCGCGTTCATCGGACAAGCCTGAAGCTTCAATAGTTGCTCTTTATTTACACTGCGTCGTTGTGAACTGCTCATTTTCTATATGCTTTTCGGTGAACAAGATTACTATTTAAAAAGAGTATTTATTGTTGTGCATTCGTGTCGTATAGGATCATTCCCAAACTAGCTTCCCGCCTCATTCTGCCTCATTGGCAAACAGGCAGCGGACAAACTACCGGTCCCGAGTATTCGGGATTGGAAAATTACAGTAGAATATAAAGTTTTAAAACAGGCCTTAAGTTAGAAATCCCGCCTTTCTCCATTCGGCCTGTTTATCCGCATCTAATTTCCCAGACGCCTGTTTTCGGATAAATTCGTGGGTAAATTGCTTGTCAGTGTCTGGGCCTGTATTTTTCTGCATGTACCGCTTAAACTGAGAATCTCTGTGAAAGTCGATGTCTTGATCAGTGATATCTGAAATCGTCATCTTTCCCAGCACTTTGTCGTATTCTTCTTGTTTGATCTTTGCTTTCTCTGAAGAAACGAGCGCCCTCCCGCTTAGTTTCTCTTTTTCTTTTATGATCTTTTCAACATCATGCTCTATCATGGCATGGCGGTTATGTTTCCTTGAATTATCCTGAAATCTCTGCATTAATTTCGGATCGTCTTTCAGTGAGTCTATAGCTCTTGTGTAGCTGTTATCGGAAAACTTGAGTTTTCCGTCTTTCGCAAGCCGCAGCGCCGCCGCCTTTTGTTCAACTTTGTCCTTGCCTGTCAGCATCTTTTTTGTATCTTTTTCGCTTGGAGTACCCGTTTCATCCCATTTCTTTAGCTGATCATTAACAACACTTGCTTCATGTTGCTTGCTTTTGCCGGCCCAATACGCTTCTCTTTTCTTTTGTGATTTTTCTCTTCTCGCTTTTGTGAATGGCATGTCTTCTCTTTGTGAGACGCCTTCTCTCATCGTCTTGTATCGGCCATATGCCCACGCTCCTCCCATTGCACCTGCTCCGCGCTTGCCCCAACGAGACACGAATCCCGGTCCTCTTCTAAGCACTCCGGCGGCTGAACTTCCTGCTGTAGCCGCCATTGAGCTTGATAGATTATATCCGTAGAATAGCATATATATCGCAGCCAGAAACGGAATGATTATTCCCGCAGCGCCAACGGTAAACTCTTTTCCTTGTTCTTTTATAGATAATTCCGCACATTCAATCGTTGCCTTATCAGGAGCAATATCAATACTCGCCGTCAACGCTGTAATCATGACCAGCGCCAGCCACAAGAAAAACAGCATGACCGGCCCGAAGAGCGCCCAATACGTCAATTTTTTAACCCAAGTATCCTTAATTTGCGAAAGAAACGAACCGGGCAGTGCTATCGCGAAAAATGCCAGCGGAGAAAGAACGATCAACACCCAAAACGCCACCAAACGGACGAGCAGCGCCGCCGCGAGAAAAAAGAGCATCCCTGCCATAATAATCTTGAATATAATGCCTATCAGCATCGCAGTGTGCATCTTCGCTTTATCCGCGCCTGAGAATTTTACGTCAAGAACTTTGGAAAACCCCATATTGTTCAGAAATGTACTGCTGTAGCTGTGGTTTGCTGATTGAAGATTACTGATAAAGAAACCCATAGCAAGGTTTGAGGCATCGATCACGATCATGGTTATCGGCTTTGAAAAATTCACCAGAAGCGCGGCAAAGACAACGGACAGCAATAGCCGCTTATCGCTATACTTGTTAACGCGCAATATCGTGCAGATCGCCAAAAACACCAGTATAAGTATAAAGAACATATTTACAAAGTCCCTAACCAGGCCCCAGCCTATGTTGAGCGCATCTATCGATCCGGGAGAAAAAAATACTTGGTCAAAAAGTTTTGACGAAGACGTTAAATCAAGAAGACTTATCGCCGCGCCCAAAAGAAAACCAGCAAACATATTAAAAAGATGGAGAGTTGCTCCAATAACTGCATTGCCTGTGCTTGCTATAGGATCAGATATAAAATCCCATGTCCCTACCGCTACGTCTGCGGGGAGGCTCCATAGATTTTTCCCAAATTCCGACCAAGAATATGCTGCCACAGTATGAGGAGTGATCAGTAGACACGCGCACACCAACACAAACGTAAGAATAATTGATAATTTATTTCTTCGCAATATTAGTTTCATGGATTTTATATTTTGATTTTTGATATTCTGAAAATATTTAACTTATATTAGAAATGATCTCATCTCTATCTTCCTTGATAAATATCCGTTTGTATTCCGGAATATCCTTTGCTATTGGAACGATTGATTCTTCCCTTATCAGTTTCGCTCGGACTTGAGTTGGTTTTGATCCCACTTCTCATTGTTCCGACAACCAGTCCCGCAACCATATTCGCCAGAACCTGTTGCCACGTGGTAGCGTTTGTTATCATTTCCATCGGCGCGGCTTCTGCTGTCGCTATAAGGTGCTGGTAAATGCTTCCCGGCATAACTGAATTGGCTCCGGTATGCGTTTTAAATCCCAAACCGGCTATGGCTTCCGTTCGTTTGGCATCACTTATTCGTTCCATTTTTTGAGCAAGCACGCTCTCTGCGTTAAGATACGCGCTGTACGGATTATTATAGTCGCCAAACTCATAACTCATCAACGCTTTAACTCCTCCGCCATGCCTTTGGTCAAATATATCCGCCACCGGATCGCTTGTCTGTACGATCTCATGCAAAGTTGAAGAAGGCTGTTCCGGCAATAGGCGCATTTCAAGTGCTTGTTCAACATCGCGGAGCATTTCACGTTCCCCTGGAGCAACGCCTTCCTGGAGCGTGGCAAAAAAATCCGAAAGGTATTCTTTTTCTTCATGATAGGATGAAACGTAAATAAAATTCTCATAATCTGCGATCATTTGGCTTTCTCCTGTTGTTCCTGTAATCGCTTGCTCAACTTGCTTCTTGATCTGCTTAATTGCTTCCCTCTGCATGGTACTTAACATTACACTGCGCAACATCGTAAACACTTCTTCCAATCCCTGTTTCATTGGCAATGATTCAAACGTTTCGGACCAGTATCCCGCCTGAACGCTCGTACCGGAACTCAAAAACAACATTGCCGTTATTAATATTGTCGCGATTGTTTTTTTTATTTTTTTCATGCCAGCATGCACGTAAAGTATTATTTGTTTGTTTTAAAATTCTCTTTGAATATTCTTCTTTTTTTCATATCGACAAACAGTAAAAAGTAAAAATTTTTCAAACAGGCTCTAAGGATCTAGTTCATCGGGAATTTCAAGTGAGTCAAGTCCATACTCGTCAAGCAGACCGCTAACATCATCGCCCAATCCACTAAACTCAGCCATCATTCCCTGTGCTTTTCCGATAAGCGTCAATAAAGCCAGAGGGTCATCGCCGTCAAACACAGCGCTCTCGTCTTGGCCAAGTACATATTGCAATAACGATATCGCTGTTTGGTGAACATCCTTGAGAACATAAGGGGCTTCGAGCTCTTTCAGTTCCTCAATAACCTCATTCGTCCGCTGGCGTAAATCAACAGTACTGCTTCTGTCTCCTTCAATGATATCGTCATTCATTTCCCCAATCGCTAAGGACAAAACATCACTGACACCGTCTTCCCCATTTTCAAATAAGGACGGCGCATTCTCAAAAATTATATAGCCTGCCTGAATAAAATATGCTTCGACCTGTTTCTTTTCTTCTTCAAGACGCTTACTTTCGTCTTCTTCGTCCACCTCGGGAAGAATATTTATTTCTTCCTCAGAAATAGTTTCCATTTCACTGTTAGTGCCCGCTTCTTCCATCGCCTGCTCGATCAATATATTAACATCTTCCTCCGTTAAGGACGCGGCTGTTGAAGCCGCTTCAGGATCAGACGCTTCGGGATCAGACGCCAGATCTTGCATCGCTTTAAGTTGATCGGGATAGTTCTTCTCCAGACCTTCCAAAACCGCGTCCGTCGTATTCACTTTTGTGTCTGTTGCCGCGGTCTTGTTTGCCGCGTCCACTGTCTCTGTTTCAATTTTCTCGTTCTCATTAACCAGTGGATCCCATCCGCTTTCAATCTCAACCCCGTCTGAATATCCATCTCCGTCAGTGTCCGAATTTTGGGGATCAGTGCCAAGAGACGATTCCTCCTGATCCGTCAATCCATCACCGTCAGTATCTTCAAAATAGTTCGGGTCATTATCGCCGGCTTTAGATCCTTGGAACCATATAAAGCATATCGCCATAAGTAACATGGCAACTTTTTTGTGCGAAAATGTTTTATGTTGTATTTTTTTCATGTATTTTTATTTTCTGCTGTTAACACTCTTTTAAAAAAGTTGTTTTTTCTTTTTTGGATCGCAGAGCTGATTTTAGGATAGATCTGCCGGTAAGAGTTAGTGAATTTTGTCTGCCACCACCAACCGCGAATACACAACCCGCGGCAAAAATAAAATTTTTAGCAACAGTCCTAATAGTCAATTCAAGAACAACTCCATTGTACCATATTTTTTTTCAAGACAAAACATCAACCGAAAGTTATTAACACAAGCAGTATAGCATAAATAAAAACAATGCCCAATACCCACCACGGCAAAGCTCGCACGTTATGCCTCTTGCTTGTCATTATATAATAATTTATTATTACAAACAATATTTCCGGAACAAATAACTTCCTCTCACTGAGCATGACGACCGATCCGAAATAACTCAAAAACAATATTGCTCCCAAAACTATGCGGGCATTTTCCGTACCGATAAGGCACGGCAAGGTCGCAATACCCGCTCGGCGATCGCCTTCCGTATCTTTCAGGTCTTTGATCGGCACTAAAAGCGCGTACACGATAAATAAAAATACGACTATCTTCCAAGGAAACAAATTTAACGTTTGTCCGTCAGACATCGCAACGTATCCTATGGTTAAGAACAACAACAGTGCAAAAGAGGATAAGGCGCTCGAAATAAAAACAAACTGTTTGAGCCGTAATGGGTATTGCGAGTAAATCCACGTAACCAAAAGATATACAACCAAGAGTAAAAACACTTTTACGCTGACAACCATCCCTGACAGCAATGTAATCACAAGAAAGACAAAACCATATGTTTTGAATTCGTCTTTCGTCAGTGTTTTTGCGATCAGTGGACGCGAAGTATTAGTAACTTCATCAATAGCTATATCCGCCAGATCATTTACAAATACTGAAAAATACCAGGCTGAAAAAACTGCGATCAACAAATTCACCACGGCCAAAATTGAAAAGAAGGACAGTGAAAAATTTTGAGGAAAATAAAAACAGCCTAATCCGATTCCGACAAACAGCAGTCCGATATTGAGGGACATTTGGGGATAGCGGATATTTCTAATCAGAGCCACGAATTTTTTCTTGTTCACAAAAAACTGCAGGATGGCCAATTCACAGAACAATAAAATATTGTAAACCAGAGCCAACTTGAAAGACAGTGCCGTTTTTATTGTTCCTTTCTCAATGCCGAGATATCGGGCAGGAGTTAGAAATAATTTTATAATATGAGTTTTGTTGATCGTGAACAGATCAACTCCCCTAACCATCTCAACAAAAAATGTTATTATGCTCGGAAAAACTCCCAAAATAAAAAATAGTATGTAAGAAAAAAATATGCCAAGAAACAGCCAGATAACTTTTTTCTTTTTTACATAAACATAGATCCCCAGAAAAATTATCGCTATTAAAACCTCACCTCTTGTTCCCCATGTGACGCCAAAGTCCGGATTATCTCCAAAAAAAGTGACAAAGCGGTGAGCCAGCCCTTTTAAGTTGTCAAATATATAGAAACTCCAGATCTGCCGGTCTTTGAAAATGATCTTATCAATGATCGGCGGCAAGACCGCCAACCATTGTCCCCATAAAACCACGTTAGCAATTTTTTTGACGTCTTCCCCTGTAATAGCCATCAAAAACAGCACATTCAAAACGAAAGAAAATAAAAAAAATAGAATTGTTCCATGAAGAAATGACGCAAGAAATTCAACAAATTCAATGCTTTCAAAATTTAAGAACACGCTTTCAAAAAAGAAACGAACCGTTAAGATCGTTACAAATGAAATACTCCAAGTCTGGATTGAGATTGGAGCGCTTTCCAGAAAACTAACCAGCTTTTCGCATTTTGACCGGAATAATGCCAATATTCTCATTGGATGATTATTATTTCTTCAATAACAGAACTATTCAAACGCTTATTGATTGATAAGATAAGCGCCTGCTGGTTAAGCACTATTTCGGATCGCCAAAGGGATTTATTAGAAGAAAGAATCAATTGTGAACCATTCCATTTTCTTACTTTAACATTCCGCCTGCCTGTTTTTCCAAATACATCCTCTAAAACGGCTTTGGTCGCTTTTTCGATAGTATAAAAATCAAATATTACTGCTTTCGCGCTATGCACGCGTTTCTCAAGCACTTCTTGAAATGATTTCATGGATATTTCTATCCTTTAATGATTGGCATTATAACATACGAAAAAGATAAAGGTGTGTTTTCTTTATTTTCAGCATTTTGCAATAGTACAGGAGACTTTTGTTTATTGAGTTTTAACTCAATAAATGATTGGTTAAATAACACGCTATTAAGCCCCTCTATCAGATACCTGCAATTAAATAATACCTCAAATTCAGGACCGTTTATATTAGCAGTGATTGTAGAAATATTGTCTCCCGTGTCAATCGACTGGGCTTTAAGCGTCAAACTTTTTCCATCCTTACCGCTCTGAAAAAGAACTTCCCCGTTTGGATTATTAGCAATAAGAGAGGCAATTTTAAGCGCTTTGATTAATTCTTCTTTCTCTGTCCTTATTGTGATATCATATTTTTTTGGCAATACTTGTTTGTATTCAGGATAATTACCATTTATTAATCGTGAAATGATCTTGGTTGTTTTTGTGCTTAAAAATAACTGATTCTGATCAACCATGATATGTAAGTCTCCTTCATCTGTAATTCTTTGCAGTTCCGCAAATGCCAGTGACGGAATAATAACTGATGGCATTTTTTCCTTATAAGTATTATATTCATCTTTTGATTCTATGTTCATTAAATTTGTTTTTACCTCAGTAAGGCGAAAACTGTCCGTTGCGGCAAGTGTAAGTGATTTATTGCCAAAACGCATAAATACCCCATTAAGCTCTTGTCGTGTATCATTATGCGCCACTGAAATTAAAATACCAGAAACCGCTTGAGTAAACGCTTCCGAGTTAACACTTATAAAACTATTTACCGGAAT
>DAOUPS010000047.1 GCA_030626045.1 bacterium
CCGGGCCTGGAGGACAAAGCGTTAATACGACAAACAGCGCGGTGCGCATTACTCACGTTCCCACCAATCTTGTCGTTACCTGCCAAGATGAAAAGTCTCAGCATAAAAATAAAGATAAGGCGCTAAAAGTGCTTCGTTCGCGATTACTGGCATTAAAAGAAGATAAAGAGCAAGAAAAGCAAGGGGTCCAAAGAAAAAGTCAGATTGGAACAGGAGACAGAAGTGAAAAAATACGAACTTATAATTATCCTCAAGACCGGATCACAGATCACAGGATCAAGCAGAGCTGGTCGAATATTGAAAATATTTTGGATGGTAATGTCAGCATTATAATAGAAAAGCTGGTCACGGAAGACCAAAAACGCATGCTGCAACAGTAATGAATACGAAAGAGGCATTAAGAAAAGCCAAAAGTGCGCTTGCAAAAACCGGCCTAAAAGAATATTATCTTGATGCCTTAGTGCTGCTTTCCCACGCAACCAATAAATCAAAAGAATATCTTCTTGCCCATCCTGAATTTAAATTGTCACCAGATCAAAAAGCTATCTTCTTGCGTTCGGTTAACCAAAGAAAAAAGAAAGCGCCTGTTGCCTATATTACTGGCAATAAGGAGTTTTTTGGCATTAATCTTTCAGTAAATAAGCATGTTCTAATTCCCCGTCCGGAAACTGAAATGCTGGTCGAAAAAGGAATTGAGCTGGCGTCCAAACATGCACATTCTACTGTTGTCGATATGGGAACAGGTTCGGGGTGTGTGATCATTTCTATTGCACGCGCACTAAAAAATCAATCACAATTGAATAATTACAAACTTTTTGGAATTGATATTTCACTTGAAGCGCTTAAAACAGCACGACAAAATTCCAGAAAAAGCGGTCTTGAAAATGATATTATTTTCCTTAAAGGAAACTTATTAAGATCTTTTTTTGAGCAGCAAAAGGACCTTATTGGCAAACCGCTTATTATTCTTGCCAACCTTCCTTATCTATCAGCTGGTCTCTATCAAAAATTGCCTCAAGGCATCAGTTATTACGAGCCAAAAACCGCTTTGGTCGGCCATGGAGATGACGGATTGGATCTCTATCGCCGCTTCTTTGCGCAAATACGCGATTTCCGGCAAAGCAACATTTCCATTTGCTTTGAATTCTCTCCAGAGCAAAAAGAGAGATTGGAAAAAATAATCAATAATAAGATTCCTTTCGCGCAAACATCTTTCCAAAAGGATCTTTCCGGCCGCTGGAGAATTGGCACTGTTTTATTTTAGTTGCCATACCACTTTATCCGGCCATCACACTATGATATAATCAGATCAAGTGCCGGTCCTATGATATGTTCATGTTCAGCCAAAACTATGCTTAATAAAACTAAAAAACCGCAAATAATCCTGGAAAATGTAAGTGTTGTGTATAACCAGGGACAGTCCAATGAAGTTCGGTCTCTCGAAAATGCCAACTTGAAACTTTACCCTCAGGAATATGTCATCATTTTTGGTCCGTCAGGGTGCGGTAAGTCGACCTTGCTCTATTCTATCGCGGGTTTGCAAAAACCGACACAGGGAAAAGTAACCATTGAGAGCAGTGAAATCTATGCTCTTAATAAGAAAGATATGGTTGTGTTTCACAGAAAAAAGATTGGCTTGATATTTCAGGCGTTTTATCTTATCGCGTCTCTTGACGTAATGGATAATATTTGCCTTCCAAAAACAGCTTCAGGAGAAAGCCTACGAAAACGTAAAAAATTTGCTAAAGTGCTTTTGGAGCGATTTGGCATACTGAACCAAGAGCGAAAAATGCCGGGTGAATTGTCGGGAGGACAAAAACAACGCGTTTCCATCGCGCGTGCCCTTGCTAATGATCCTGACATTATTCTGGCCGATGAGCCAGTTGGTAATCTTGACTCGGTTTCTTCTCATAATGTGATGCAGATACTCGAAGAATTGAACAGAAAAGACAAAAAGACAATTATCCTTGTTACGCATGATCCAAGCCACCTAAAATACGGTGACAGAGTTATTTATCTCAAAGACGGAAAAATAATCAAAGAAGAAATTATCAAGAAGAAGCTTTCTGCGAAAGATGCAAAAATTCAGGAGATAAGTGTAGATGAAAAAATACCACAAGATCTTAAAATGCTTATACGCGCCTTTAGGGATCTGTCGTCATCACAAGCCAACGTCCTGCTCATTCCTTTTAAGGCTCAACAATTATTCTCTCATATTCTTTTAACAAAGACTCATGAGCATATTGACCGAGCAAATAAAAATCTCGAGGAGCTCTTATTCGATCGTTGCTCGGCTGATGAATTCATTGAAAATCTTGATGCTGATCTGGAAGAAGGAGGTGCCGGATGGGACAGACGAATGGCAGAAAAATTCGCTATGCGCGCAGAAACAATTTTAAAACAGGTCAAGCGGATCGATCTGATGAAACCGGAAGAATCATCTTCTGGCATTGTTTACTATCTAGCGAAAACCTTTGGGCTTAAGCTCACTAATAAGCAAATTAGGCGGCTTAATGATCTTTTACTATTAAGGCTTAAAAATAGAATTTCCATTAAAGAAGTTCAAAAAGGAATTGATATTCCGTTTTCTGGCGGAGGCGTGGGACTCGACAAGCGAACATCAATGAAAATTGCCCAAGAAGTTGAAATACTGTTATTGCTAAATTATGGATAATAATCTTTTATGAGATTTCTGGATCTGTTTAAATTATCGACTCGAATGTTCAAAGCAAGAACATCAAGAACATTATTGACTGTTCTTGGTATGGGCATTGGCATATCGGCAATTTTATTTCTGGTTTCTTTGGGGTATGGCATCCAGAATGTCATATTGGAAAAAATTACCACATCAGATGCTCTTTTGTCTCTTGACGCGACACCGTCAAAGGAGCAAGAATTGAAAATTGACAATGCTTTTATCAGTGAGGTAGAGGCGATAAACAATGTTGTTGAAGTTAGTCCGGTGTCGCAAATTTCATCGCAAGTTCACTTTAATAATCTTATTTCAAATGTCACCACTGAAATTGTAAGACCGTCATTTTTCAGCCTTAGCGGCCTCGAGATCGATCGTGGAACCGTATTTGATAATAGCACCGAAAATGGCATTGTGGTTTCTTCAGCGTTCGCAAAAATATTCAAGGAGGATCCTGAAAAAATTCTTCAAAAACAGGTTGGGCTTACCTTTATTTTTCCAAAAGAAAAAGAAAATTTAGTCGAAAATGAAACTGAAATGGTCTCTGTTGATAACCCCTTTACCGTCATTGGAATGATCGAACGAGAAGAACCTATCATATATGTTAACATGGAAGACGTGGAAAAATATGCCGTAATTCCGTACTTCACCCGCCTGAAAGTAAAAGCCAAGAAAACAGACTACGTTGAGCAGCTGAGATCGGAGTTAAGTTCTCGGGGGCTATCAGTATCTTCTCTTTCAGATACTGTTGATCAAGCCAATAAGGTGTTCCGTGTGGTTCAGATCATTCTGGCTTTCTTTGGAATTATCGCCCTTGTGGTAAGCGCTATTGGAATGTTCAATACAATGACTGTGACTTTACTTGAAAGAACGGAAGAAATCGGTATTATGAAGTCGATTGGGGTTTCAGAGAGAGATGTCTTGCTTATGTTCGTGTTTGAATCTTCGATTATGGGCTTCCTCGGAGGACTTTCGGGAATTATTATTGGTATAATAGGAAGCAAGTTTGTCAATTTTGGATTTAACATTTTAGCGCAAAGATTCGGAGGCGAAGCAGTCCAACTTTTCTATTCACCGCTATGGTTCATACTTTTGATAATAATAATTGGCGCTGTTGTCGGTTTTATTACAGGACTTGTTCCTGCGCGGCGGGCAAGTTCGATTAATCCGCTCGATGCACTCAGATATAAATAACTCTTTCATATATCTTGTCGTTAAAAGAGATTTTATCTCTGCGTTAGTTTGGAAACAGCCCCATAAACAATACATGAAGATATTTGCAAAAAATCGCAGAGCTCGCTATGATTATGATATCCTCAAAAAATATGAGGCGGGAATTGTGTTGAAAGGTTATGAAGTAAAATCAATAAAAACGGGGCACATATCATTAAAAGAATCGTATGTAACAGCGCTTGGCGGCGAACTTTTTTTGACAAATGCCACTATCCCGCTTTATAAATTTGCCGGGGACAAGTCTGCTTATGACGCAACAGCGCCGCGAAAACTGCTTTTACATAAAAAAGAAATCGCTTATTTAATTGGAAAACTAAAAACCAAGGGGTTGACATTAGTGCCACTTTCAATGTATAATAAAAAAGGAATGATTAAACTCCTTTTTGCTTTAGCGAAGGGGAAAAGAAAATATGATAAGCGACAGACAATTAAGGAACGAGAGGACAAGATACAAACACAGCGATACTTGAAAGGACTGTTCCCAAACTAGCTTCGTTAGCAAAAATTAGGAAATTTTATTCACAGCGACGAAATAAAATTTTTAGTTATGCATTAGCATAGGTAATAATTTTTTTTAAAGCTGTGAATCCCGCTTAGCGGGAACAATTTTTGGTAGGAGCTAGTTTGGGAACAGTCCCTTAGAGCAGTATTAGTATTCGGGGGTGTTAGGATTCGACGGATTAAGCGTTCTTTAACTCGCAAGCCAAGCTGTCACACCTTGTAAAACTATGGCACATGTTTAAGTGCAAACATTTTTTCAGAAGCAAAGAAGTCACTTGCTAACGCATTTACACCTTCATTTGCTGCCGCTGTAGCATAATAAGACTATAGCCCGTCGGCCAGTTGACACTCGATATTCTGGTACCGGCGTCGTCATCGAGTTGCAGCTATTGTATTTTCCCGTACTTTAGCACAAGTTGCACCCGGGAAAAAAGTAATGATGTATTTTGTTTGTTTTTAACATTATTCACTTATTTCAAACAAACTATGCTTGTAGACAGTTATGGATCTCTCTATCTGGACATGGGTTCAACTCCCATCACCTCCACAAAATTCAGCTTTAACTATTAAGAGCTACCACAATTAAGAGACAGAGCTTTTTCGGTTCTAGAAATAAGAACCGGCGAGAAATTAAAAGTCGAATAAATGAAATGATACGAATTTCACCGATACGGCTTATCGACGAAGATGGGGCGCAAGTCGGTGTTATTGAGACAAATAAGGCGTTTGAAATGGCGCAGGAAAGAGGACTTGATCTTGTTGAAATATCGCCAAACGCAAAACCGCCGGTTTGTAAGATCATTGATTGGGGAAAATACCAGTATCAACAATCAAAAAAATATCAACAATCAAAAGGCAAGCAGAAAAAAACCAGTATTAAAGGCGTGCGCATTAGGCCTTCAACAGGAGAAAATGACCTTGCGTTCAAAGCGGATCAAGCAAAAAAATTTCTTGAAAAAGATTGTAAGGTAAAAATAGAAATTATTATGCGCGGGCGCGAAAAGGCGTTTGCCGGCCAATCAAGAGAAAAGCTTAAAAAATTTATTGACAAAATAGATTTTCCCTATAAGATAGAGCAAGATACTAAAAGGCAATTTAATGGGTTTAATGCTGTTATTGCTCCAGATTAGATAATTATATGACATAATTCTAAACTTTTTGGTCTGTTTAAGAAGGTTTAGAATTTTTAATTTTATGCCAAAACTTAAGACACGAAAATCTGTAGTGAAGCGATTCAAGGTAACATCAAAAAAGAAGATCTTGCGAAGGCGATCCCGGCAAAATCATTTCAATGCGCGCCAGAATTCAGATCATAAACGAATGAAACGAGTTGATAAACAGGTTGTTGGCAAGCAAGCAAAAAACATTCTCAAGGATATTGACTGCAAGTAATTACATGCTCAAGGCTTATAGGAATATTCTTATACGCTTAAGACATACAACATAATGGCAAGAATAAAACGTGGAACAACTGCGTCAAAACGCAGAAAAAAGATTCTCAAAGCGGCTAAAGGCTACAGATGGAGAAGAAAATCAAATTATCGAGCAGCCAAAGAGGCTGTTATAAAGGCCGGCAAATATGCTTACAGGGATAGAAAAGCAAAAAAGCGTTCCTTCCGCAGACTTTGGATCTTGCGTTTAAATAACGCTTTAAGAATGCACGGCATAAAATATTCCGAATTTATTAAAATTTTGAAAGACAAGAAAGTTATTCTTGATCGCAAGGTTCTCTCTCAATTGGCTATTGAAAACCCCGAAATGTTCAAGATGTTTATCGAAAAGATGAAATAGATTCTATTCCAGGGTGAAACTATACGAAAATTAAAAGAGGCTATAATAAACACACAAATATTTGTGCGTTATATGCAATAATAAAAAATCTTCTTTATTAATAATTTTGGCAATTTATTTGCCAATCAATAATATGAACGAAATCATAAAACAAACCCTCGAAAAACATGAAATTTTGGAAGAGAAAATTCAAAAAGCAATTGATATTGCACTGAAGTATAATTATATAGACGGGAAAGAACACAAAAAGTGGATAATAGACCAAATGGTTAAAGTACTTGCAGAAGGCAAATACGATGAAATTATTGAAAAAGTTAATTCTCAAGATGGGTACGAGTGGGAAGAAGGCATCTCTCCATAACATCACGCTGGAGCGGGCTTGTAGTCCCGAGTACTCGGGATCTATTAATTTCGAAACGAGCG
>DAOUPS010000115.1 GCA_030626045.1 bacterium
AATTCAAGTCCTTAATACTAAATACCGGATACCGGATACTTTTTATTCAGCCGCTGTCAGACTAAAGGTCCGAGTTGCCCCGCCAATACGGCGGACTAGGTTCTCCAATGCGGCGAGGCAGGACCAAGTTCGGACCAGCTTGGGCGCGGTGGAAGAAATTGTGAAAGCATTTAAAATTGACAAAATAAAAGGTGCCGGAAGCGCATCGCGCTTTTTTCAGGCACCAGTAAGGTTGCAAGCCTCGTTTAGGCTAACCCTGTTTTTTTGTCCCCAAGTCGGTTCCATTCGTGTCCAGTAATGGAGAGCATAAGCCCTGTGGGCATATTAGCCCCCGGTCAATGAGAAATACATGGTCGCCACCAGCGTACTTACGGACTGATCATTTGTCAAATTTTTTTGAATGAATTCAACCGTGCAAAACGCATGGTTTTGTGTTAGATTAAAAAAGTAGGAATGTAAATGTGGCGGCATTTTAACAAAATCTTATCTATCTAATCTTTATACCTAAAAGAATGAAAAAAATACTCATCACCGGAGCTAAAGGAATACTGGGCAGTGAACTGGTCAGTTTATTTTCAGCTGACAAAAATTACGAGGTTGCCGCCTATGATATTGAAAATATTGATATTACCAATAAAGATCAAGTAGATATGCTCTTGCTCAAAGAAATGCCGGATATAGTTATTAATGCGGCAGCCTATAATGCAGTTGATAAAGCGGAAGAAGATGAAGAGGAATATGAAAAAGCCAAGATGACAAATGGTGAAGCGCCAAAATTTCTTGCCAGTGCGGCGAAAAAACGCAACGCGGTTTTTGTCCAATACGTATCCGATTATGTTTTTGACGGAGAAAAAGGAGAATATGCGGAAACAGATCCAACAAATCCGATCTCGCGATATGGAAGATCAAAGGAACTGGGTGAAAAGAATGTAAAGCGCGTTGGAGATAAATATTATTTGATCCGCACGTCAAAACTTTTTGGGAAACCCGGAAGATCAAAAGAAGCTAAAAAAAGTTTTTTTGAGACCATGCTCATGCTCGCGAAAGAAAAAGATTCACTGAAAGTAATTGATAGCGAAAGATCATGTTTTACTTATGTTCCGGACCTGGCCAAAGCAACAAAAAGATTAGTTGAAAAAGAGTACCGATACGGAATTTATCACTTGATAAATGAAGGTGCCGTAACCTGGTACGGAGGAGTCAAAACGCTATTTGAAATTGCCAAAATCAAAACAAGTGTTATTCCGGTGAGTTCTGAGGAGTTTCCACGATCAGCGAAAAGACCGCATTCATCGGTGCTCTTAAATACAAAGTTTCCAAAGCTTAGAAACTATGAGGAAGCGATCAAAGAATGGCTTGGAATGGCTTAGCATGGCTTGAATTTTATCATATTACTTGCTACCATGAGAATGAAAACAGTTGTCTAACTGCGTTAATTCAATAATATTTTTAGATGGAATATAGAAAACATGTATTGAGGAACGGTTTAAGGATCGTATTCGTTCCAATGAGCGACACCCAGACGGTAACAACACAAATACTTGTTGAGGCGGGATCTAAATATGAAAACAAGCTTAATAATGGCATCTCGCATTTTTTGGAACATATGATGTTCAAGGGAACAAGGAGCCGTCCTACAACAAAAATTATTGCCGAGCTCTTGGATAATGTCGGCGGTGAATATAACGCTTTCACGGGAAAAGAACAAACCGGATATTGGATAAAAGTTCCCACAAGACATTTTGACAAAGCTCTCGATGTTATTAGCGATATATATCTTAACTCTCTGCTTTCACAAGATGAAATTGACAGAGAAAGAGGAGTGATATTGCAGGAAGCGGCCATGTGCCGTGATACGCCGATGCGATATGTATGGGATGTTTTTGAAGAATTGCTTTACGGCAATCAGCCGGCAGGGTGGGATATTATCGGACCTGAAAAAAATATTAGAACATTCAACAGAAAAAAATTCGTTGACTATATACAAAAAATGTATATTCCGCGTGCGACGGTTATAATAATTGCGGGAAATTTTGATGAGAAAAAAGCGCTAGTTCGCATCAAACAATATTTCAACGGCAAAAAAAAGAAGCAAAAAAAGATCTCTAAAAGGAAAACTATTGAAAAGCAAACAAAACCTGCCGTTAAATTATATGAAAAAGACACCGATCAAACGCATCTTATCGTAGGATTGCGCGGACCGCATATGTTCAGCCCGGACAGATATAAAGCGGCCCTTTTGGGGACAATTCTGGGCGGCGGCATGAGCAGTAGAGCGTTCATCAATATCAGAGAACGCTACGGGCTGACATATTATATTAACGCCGCAATGGACATGTCCACCGATACCGGGTATCTCTTCTTTGCCGCCGGAGTTGAACATAAAAGCTTACAAAAAACGATAAGATTAATTCTAAACGAACTGGTAAAAATACGCGATAAAAAAGTATCCCAAAGGGAATTAAAAAAAGCGAAAGAATATTTAAAAGGCAGAATGCTGATGTCTCTTGAGTCAACCAGCGCTGTCGCAACATTTTTCGGCGATCAAGAGCTTTTTAGAAAAGAGATTAGGACGCCGCAACAACTTTTCGAAAAGATCGACAGCATTTCAGCGGAAGAGATCCAGAACGTCGCGAAAAAAATTATCAAAAACAAGGGTTTGAATGCCGCTGTTATCGGCCCGCACAAAGATAAGCAAATTGTCAAAAACGTGCTTTGCCTCAAATAGAAAAAACATGAAAAAAATTGAGATATCAACAAAGGTAATCTGGC
>DAOUPS010000022.1 GCA_030626045.1 bacterium
GCGAAAGAGAGGTCAAGGCGAGAGAGGATGGCTACACAACAATGAAACAAGATGGTATTATGAAGATAATTAAAGGAGTAACAACAATTGAGGAGGTGCAAAGAGTGACTGGCGATGACAACGAAGAAGAAGCGGTTAATTTTGATGAAGATTAACATTCTGGGGCCGTTCCAAAACTGACTACTACTAAAATGTTCTCGCTAAGCGGAGTCATGCTATTCGCGAACGGCGAGGCGAGGCAGGGAGCTAGCCCTTAAAACAAAATATGAAAAGCAACCAATTGGCGGGAAAACTAAAAAAATATCTTTCGTACGTTGTTCAAAATAATGGCTCTGATCTGCACATGTCTGTTGGCAGTTATCCTATTATTCGAGTTGACGGGTTGCTTTATCGTCTTGATAAAGAACAGATCATTACAAAATCCGGCATGGAAGCCTTGTCTGAAAATATTCTTAACGATGGTCAACTGAAAAAATTACACACTCAATTCAATGTTGATTTTTCAGTCGAAATTGAGTCAGAGGACAGATTTAGAGCCAATATGTTCTACCAGAAAAGCAATTTAAGCCTGGCGTTGCGCTTTATTCCCAAAAAGATCAAAACGCTTAAAGAACTCTCTATTCCTGAATGCGTCTACGATTTTGTCAAAAAAAGCCAAGGGCTTTTACTGGTAACCGGTCCGACCGGGCACGGGAAAACAACGACCCTTGCGTCTCTTATTGAGCATATCAACCATAACAAACAACAACATATAATAACTATCGAAGATCCAATCGAATACTTGCACAAATCGGATAGATGCCTTATTGAGCAGCGAGAGGTATATCGCGACGCGAAAAGTTTTCAAAGCGCGCTCAGAGCCTGTTTTCGCGAAGATGTGGATGTGGTGCTTGTCGGTGAGATGAGAGATCTTGATACGATCTCAACTGCGATCACTGCCGCTGAAACAGGGCATCTCATTTTAGGGACACTGCACACCAATGACTCAGTGCAGACGGTAGACCGGATCATTGACGTGTTTCCGGCATATCAGCAAAATCAAATACGATTTCAACTTGCAAATGTTCTTCTCGGGGTTGCTTCTCAGCGTCTTTTAAAGCAGATTGGGGGAGGGCGTATTCCAGCGGTTGAGATTTTGATCAAAAATAATGCAGTTGAAAATTTAATTCGCCAGAATCAGACGCATCAAATCGGTGTTACTATTGAAACATCTTTAGAGCAAGGAATGGTTGGCATAAATAGGTCTTTAGCGGTTTTAGTAAAAGAGGGCAAAGTCGCACTTGAGGAAGCGGAGCCGTACGCGACTGACATTAGTTCATTCAGAATGTTACTTGAAACATTGTAAGGGATTGTAAATAATTGGCAAAAACAAAAATATGAAATTTAAGTATACAGCCAAGAATAAAGCCGGAGTTCCCCAACAAGGTATTGTTGAAGCTTATTCGACGCGTTCGGCGCAAGAATTATTGATCAGCCATGGGCTGAGCGTTCTACGCTTAAAAGAAATCAAAGAAATTCCTATTATTTCGGAGATAGTAAGGGTCTGGGAAGGCATAAAGCCGAAAGACTTCGTAATTTTTTCCAGACAGCTTGCGACGTTAATTGATTCAAAAGTGCCGTTACTGACATCCATTCACTCAATTGCCAATCAAACGGACAATAAGTTTTTTGCCATAAAACTCAATTCAATAATTGTTGATATTGACGGCGGGTCTTCATTGTCCGGCGCGCTTGCAAAGCATCCGGATGTCTTTTCGAAATTTTATGTAAACATGGTAAAAGCCGGCGAGTCCTCGGGAACTTTGCAAAAGGCGCTGAATGATCTGGCTGACAACATGGAAAAGAACTATGAGCTTACCGCAAAACTCAGGGGCGCGATGTATTACCCGGCGTTTATCTTATCCGCCATGATAATTGTCGGTTTTGTTATGATGTCGTTCGTAATGCCGAAATTATTGGTTATTCTTGAAGAGGCAAAAGTCGATTTGCCGATCCAAACAAAAGTTTTGATTGCCGTAAGTAATTTTCTCGCGCAGTATTGGTGGGCAGTTGCCTTAGTTGCGATTGCGGGATTTATCAGTTTAGTTTATTATATAAGAACAGAGGATGGCAGAAAAGAATATGACCAGTGGATCCTGAAAATCCCGATCATTAAGCAGATGCTTCACAATGTCTATATAGCGCGGTTCTCGGAAAATCTTTCGACCTTGATCCAAAGCGGTTTGCCGATCACTACGTCGCTGTTGATCACTTCAGATGTAGTAGGGAACAATGTGTACAGGGAAATTATTCGAGAAGCGGCGGAAGAAATAAAAAAAGGAGGCGGAATCGCTGAGGTGTTGAATAGATATGAAATTATTCCACAGACAGTTGTGCAGATGATCCGTGTCGGTGAGCACACTGGCCGCATTGATTACGCACTGTCTAAAGTGACCCACTTCTATATGCAGGAAACTGACAGGATGGTCAAAAGCTTTTCAACATTGATCGAACCTGTTCTGATGGTAATACTGGCGGTAGGCGTTGGCATACTTGTTTCGGCAGTACTGCTTCCGATATATCAGGTCGCGACATCGATAAAATAGAGCAGAACGATTTTGAAAAAATGTAGTTGTGAAATATAATAAACATAGAATTTAGAAAGCGAGGTGATACTATGAAAAAAATAAATAGAAAGGGTTTTACACTGATCGAACTTTTGCTCGTTATAGCTATTATTGGAATTTTGGCGGCGGTTTTGTTTGTGTCACTGGGAAGCCAGCGTGACAGAGCAAGAGTAACGGCTTTCAAAGAAAGTACGCGTAGTGCCGTGGCAGCCGGAACGATTTGTCGTGATCAAGGAGCAACAGTCCAGTCTTCAGGAGCAGCAGCTGGAGGTAATGTCTGCAGCAATGGCGCTGGCGGTACTTATGTTCAGATAGACGAATGCAATGGTTCAGGAGTTTTTGTTCAAACTACAGCGGCCGCTGGCGGCGTAGATACCTGGACTCTTACTTCAGTGTGTACCCGTTCCGATGCGGCGACATGCACTGCACTCTGCGATGTAAGCGGTTGTGTATATACACCATCAGCAGCCGGTGCGTGTAATTAGTTTTTCTTGAAGCAAGTCGATGCAGTAATTTATCAGCGAAGTCTTTGATATCGACTTGCTAATTAGGAAAGTTGAGGGAATCGGTAGTTTGTGGTCAAGCAGATATAAATATAAATTAAGAAAACAATGGAACGAAAAAATAGAAAGACCATAACTGCCTTGTCTGTCCTGTTTATAGAAAAACGGATTGATAGGCAGGCAGGCAGACGAGGTTTTACGCTGATCGAGCTTTTACTGGTAATTGCGATCATCGGAATTTTAGCGGCGGTTCTTTACGTTGGTGTTCAGGGACAAAGGGAAAGAGCGCGTGCCCACGCGGCGCTTGAATCCATTCACAGCGCTTTGCCATATGCAATCGATTGTTATATGAAAAGTGATGTTCCGGTTCATGGCGGCAGTGGAAATGATGTCTGTGGAACGCCGAATGGCTTTACTTGGCCGGCAATACCGACGAATTGTTCATATGTTACACCTGGCGGCGGCGCGGGTTTTGTTGGAGACACTTATATTGCTTCTTGCCATGGCGGCGGCGTTGGATTGGATATATTTTGCAACGTGGAAAGCAGCGCAAGATGCTGGATTCAATAGCGATTTTGAAAATTCTTAAGGCTTAATTATATTAGCTTAAGAAAACCATACGGAGCAAATAAACGGTAAACCAAAAAAGAGATGACCAAGTGCAAACATGAAAATAGCGGTTTTACGCTAATAGAGCTTCTTTTGGCAATGGCCATAATCGGCATTGTTTCCGGAGCGGTTTTGATCTCGATCACTTCTCAGCGAAAAAAAGCGCATGAATCGAGAATGTTGGCAGAACTGTCCGGATCCATTCAGCCGTTGCTTATGTGCAGGACGGATAGCGGAACTGTTGCGTCGCCAAATGGGACTGCCGGTGGCGGAGATATTTGCAGTTTGTCAACAAATTATGGGCAATGGCCTTCAACGAATGGTTCGGATTTTGGAAATTATACTGCTGATGGAGATTTTAATGATGGAGGGTGGCATTTTTACATTGATGACGGAACCAGAAGAATATGCTGTAATAGCGGCAGTGCCAAATGCCATGATCTTGCAATCGTTGCCGCGTGTACGAATATAGCGCCGTAGTTTTTCCACAAACGCTTATCTTGGATCCCAATGTTTATTTTAAAAATACTGGTTTTATTTTATTTAGGGGCGTCCTTAGGCAGTTTTACGAATGTTCTCGTTGATAGAGGGCAAAAAGGCAAAAGCTTGCTCGGCAGGTCGAAATGTGATTTTTGCGGGCATCCCCTTTCATGGCTTGAAAATATCCCCATAGCGGGATTTTTTTTAGTGCGCGGCCAATGCCGATCCTGTCAAAGAAAACTGTCGTGGCAGTATCCTATTGTTGAATTTACACTGGCTGTTTTATTTCTAGGTGCTGGGTTTTGGAGCGGCTTTATGGCGGAACCGGCTTCGTTCTTTATGGCAATCAAAACAAGTTATTATTTATTTCTGTGTTTTCTGCTGCTGGCTATTTTTGTCTGGGACTTGAAGTATATGATAATACCGGATTCGCTCGTGGCAGGCGGCATTGTTGTAGTTTTGATCTATGCTTTTTGGAACTATTTTCATGCTGATTGCTTATTATTTGATATTCACTGCTCAGTTGCTTCGGGCATTCTCGGAGGAGCGATCGTAAGCGGGTTTTTTTACTTTCTGTATTTTATCTCCAAAGGAAAATATATCGGTGGCGGTGATGTAAAACTGGGCGTTCTTTTGGGGATGATCGTCGGATGGCAACTGGCGTATCTTTTACTCCTGTTCGCCTATATTCTTGGAGCAATTGTTGCAATCTATCTTCTTATGGCGAAAAAGAAAAATATGAGATCACAAATTCCTTTCGGCCCGTTTCTTATCGCAAGCACATTCATAATTTTGTTTTTTAGTGAAAAATTGTTATACTGGTATAAGCAATTGTTATAGGGATTAACTTGGGAATAGCCGCTTAATACTAAATTGTATGCTTGGTTTAGCGCGGAGTAATTTATGAGATATAAAAATAAAAATCGCGGTTTTACATTGATCGAGCTTATTGTTTCACTGGCAATGGTGGCTATTGTTACCGGTTCTGTTTTGCAAGTAGCGCGTTTTACCGATACGCATAAAAGTTTAGTGTTGGCTACCAATGAAGTTAGAGCCATATTGAGAACTGCGCAAAGCTCCGCATTGTCGATTCCGAATCCGCAAGCCGAACACGTTTGCGGTTATGGGGTTTACATTAACAATGTATCGCAGTACGAGTTGTATTACACATATGTTATCGACGATGATTATAAAGCTGACTCCAATGCGTGCATAAATGATGTAGGCTATAGGACATACGCTTGTGCGGACAAGAAAATAATGCAAGCACTGAAATTAACAGATAATCTCAATTTTGCTTCGCAAATAGGTAAAAGTATATTTTTCTCAGTCCCTTACGGCGAAGTTTTTGGCGATGATGGAGATTTGCTCTCCGCGGATTTGGTTTATACCATTACCAATACCGGCAACGGAGCGAGCCGGCAAATTTCGATAAACGAGTTTGGAAGAATGCAGTAATTTTTTAAGTGATTTTTAGCGGTTGAACCGCTAATGGAACCGCTAGTGAAAATAAAATGTTGAAAAACAGTACAAAAACAGCAAAATTTTCAAGAGAAGGAGGTTTCACGCTTGTTGAGATCATGCTAGTGCTGGTTGTTACGGCGGTCGTTTTTTTGGCGGTATATGCCTTATTTGCCAGCACCGTAAAACATGATCTGGAGACGCGCTATGAGCTTATTGCTTCCAATCTTGCGCAGGAAGGAGTCGAGATAATGAGAAACATGCGTGATGAAAACCAAATGAGGGGTTTTCCTCTTCAGAATGCGTTTTCTGAAAATCCTTGCCGCCCATATCTTGTTGCCGGCGCTGCCGGTGGAAACCCTCGTTGTAATAGTACAACAAAACAAGTTGAGGTCGAATACACCGGTACGATTTACAGAAATTGTGATTTTGGCGGCTGCGGAGCCGGTCAACAAACCGCTTTTAGCAGAGATTGTACTAATGTATGTGATGTTTTTGATGCCGGAGATTGCATTCAAATGACTGTGGAATGTACAGTATCATGGAAAAGTTTTGTTAATCCCGGCATTTCGCGTGATACTAAGGCAACAAGTGTTTTAACAAGCTGGCAAGACTAATAGCTTCATAACAGATTAATTTTGTAGCAGTAAAATGATCGAATATTTTGCCCAAAAGAAAAGAATAGGCGGCCAAGGATTTTCGCTGATAGAAATTCTTATTTCTCTATCTATTTTTTCTGTAATAATCGGGGGTATAATTTTGTTCAGCGTGAGGACAATTGAAGCCCATACAAAATCCCAAGCAATGCAAAATGCCATTGACAACGCTCGTTTCGCTGTTGAGATTCTCAATAAAAAAATCAGAGTAAGCCATGACGTGAGCGATGATGACGGTGACACGTCACAATTCGCAGCCAGCGACGAAGTTTTCTTTGTTGATAATATGGATGATTCAAAATATTGTTATAAATTTCTTAATGACGAGTTAGTCGTTGACAAAGTACCTGGTGATGATCCTGCCGCAAGCTGTTCGGATTTCAGTAACTTTAGGGATGTTGTGGGAACTGTGGGAGCCAGCGGAAAAATAAAAATAAGCGGAAAATTTTATGTAAAACAGACGGATGCCTTTAGCCACAAAAGGGGATTTGTCCGTACTGTTGTGCAAATAACATATAATGATGCCGTATCAATGGTTGCGGAAAAAGATAGTGCGGTCATTCAATCGGGAGTATCGTTGCGGGACTATTGATGGTTAACTTTACATTGGCGTAAAAACAGCTAGAATAATAAAAGAAAAGCGATAAACTCAAAGTGAAAAAAGGAAACTCAAAAAACAAAAAAAATCAAAAAGGATCAGCTCTTGTGCTGACTGTGATCATTCTTGTGAATGCACTGCTCATTGTAACGGCGATTTCGTCAATTTCAGTTATTGAAAGAAAAATGAGCAGCCGAGTAAAGAATACAACACCTGCATTTCAAGCGGCTGACAGCGGTGTCGAGTGGGTTTTGTATAAAGTGGGATCCATAACAGATCCTAACGTGAAAAGCCTGGCTGATGTGTTCGGCGCTGGGAATATGGCTGCTACCGGACGTTACAATTGTCCTCCGGTCTTAGGAGGTGTGGATTGTGAATTCTATTTTGTGGACGCCATGGGAGCGGTTATTACTGCTGAGGATACGAAATTAATTGACATTGATTCTGTTCGTTCTGTCGGAAGATATGGTGAAGATGAAGAAAAAGCCAGCCGAGCGATCGAGGTTATGATGGAAATTGCGCACTGTCCAGAAGATTTTGTTCCGGTTGGCGATTTTTGTATTCAAGAAGATGAAGAAGGCACAGAAACGTTTGAAGCTGCTGCGGAATCATGTGCCGATGATTATGACGCCCGTTTATGCAGTGCGGCGGAATGGATCACAGCATGCAAGCTAAGCCAAGGGCCTCTTGCTGAAATTACGGAGACGGTTGACGGTGATTATGAATGGGTTGATGATATCTTAGATCCGGGAGACAACGGATTGATCATTGGCGGTGCCGGTGCCGGTGACATTACCGACTGCACGAGTACCGATAAGGCTTCTGTTGATTCGTCATATACGTACAGATGCTGTGTAAATCTCCAGCAATAATAAACGATTACCATGAAGATCATAGTTTCAAAAAATCTTATCCCCAGCCTGCTTTCAGTTTTTTGCTCAATTTGTATATTATTGTTAATTGTTTCTTTCGTGGAACAGAAAATGTCTTCCAAAGAAATGAAAAGCTCTGCTTTAGCGGCAGGAGCATGCCCGGGAGATTATAATTATATTGCCGCGGGAGATTTTTGCATTGAGAAAGATCTGCATGATCCGGCGGGCGTTAAACTGTTATGGGAAGATGCGGCTATGGCGTGTGTGGAAGATGACGGGGCACATTTATGTAAAGCGTCTGAATGGGCGCAAGCGTGCAACTTAGATGCTAACGGTATTATCACACTTAACGATATGGGGAGCCAATGGGAATGGGTTGACGATTTCTCAAAGAAAAATGAAGCATTTATGGTTGGTCATGCAGGTTGTGAAGACTACGATATAGCTAATCCGTTTAATGCCGGCGGTCATAAGGAAGAATATCGATGCTGTAAAAATATTGTCAAGTAATAAGAATTTGTGATAAAAATGAAGAAAAAAATTTTATTTTCCGGAACACTTTTGTTTGTTTTAGCGCTGATATTATTTACAGCAGTTCCTTTTATTGAAGAGGAATTTGTCCAAAAGCGTGTGAATAATAAAGTATCAGCTGACGATGCAGGATGTCCGGAATCAGGCGGTGAATGGGTCGGTGTCGGTGATTTTTGCATTATGAAGGACGAAGACGGATCATCGGAAAAATGGGAGGACGCAGGGGCAGAGTGCTTTGGAAATCATCAGGATTCAAGGCTTTGCACTGATAGTGAATGGCTTGCCGCATGCAAACTAAGCGAGGGCGGAGGACCTCTTGATATTTTAAATATGGCTGATGATGAAGAATGGGTAGGAGATCTTGCAATAGAAAGCGAAGCAGTTGTTATGGGAGATAACACCGCCTGTAATATATTTGGAGTTGCGCAAATAGGCAGTGGTGGAGATTCGCGAGAGTTTAGATGTTGTATCAATAAGCAATATTAAGCTGATGGATCTCGCAAACTAAAATGTTTACTTTTATCTAGAAAGGAAGGTGACGCAATGAAACAAAAACAAAACAATAAGGCCATATCTGTTGACAGGCAAGGATTTACGCTTGTTGAACTGTTGGTTGTGATCTCAATTATCGGGATCTTGGCGGCAATCGTATTGGTAAGCTTGAATGGCGCCCGTGATCGTGCTCGGATCGCGTCATTGCAATCAACGCTTGCGTCAGTAACTGTTATCGCGAGTTTGTGCGTAAATGACGGCGGGACCATTCAAAACCCAACGGTAGCTACTACCGGAGGCGGAGATATCTGCAGTGATACAAGTATCACAGACGAAGTATGGCCTACGCTTCAAGGGCAGGGCCTTGAAACTGCCGGTTATCAGTACGGAACGACAAGTGACGTAACGATTGTTGGGACCGATGGTGTGGCCGCGGTTGTTACATGTACTGTGGCGACAGGCAGTTGTATCAGAAACTAGTTTTGTACCTGTTTATTTTCATGTAATGGTTCATGATAAAGCATCGTGGAAGAATTTTGTGAGGAGATTGTTTTCAAGCGCCGTTTTGCAGCCAATTCAGTGCTGGTCCGAGTTGGCAGCTCGGATCTTTAGTTTGGCGGCGGCTGGATAAAAAGTATCCAGTATTAAGACTAATTTCCAACTTCAAATTTTAAATTAGATCCTAACGCCGGAGCATGTTTGCAGTGCGATTCATTGGAATTGAATGTCATTTTGGCACTATCTTGTATTGGACAAGAGCTGGAGTTTACATTCTGTTTATTTTTGGTACAATAAGAATGATAGTTCTAACAATTAAAGATCATTTAAAATGACAGCAGTAATAGTGTTAATCGTTATTCTCGCTGTTCTTGGTTTGTGGCTGGTTGGTGTATACAATGGCCTTATTAAACTGAGAAACAGAGTTGACGAGGCGTGGTCTGATATCAGTGTACAGTTAAAAAGAAGGCATGATCTGATCCCGAACCTTATAAGCACTGTTAAAGGTTATGCCAAGCATGAGCGGCAGCTATTCGAGAAAGTAACGGAGGCGCGGACAAGAGCCATGGGTGCGCAAACCCCCAAGGAACAGGCTGAAACGGAAAATATGCTTTCCGGGGCGCTGAAATCTCTTTTCGCGGTCGCGGAGAATTATCCGGATCTGAAAGCCAATCAAAACTTTCTTGAGTTGCAGAGGGAGCTTACTGACACTGAAGATAAGATCCAAGCTTCACGAAGGTTTTATAACGGGAATGTCCGCGATTTCAACACCAAGATCCAAGTGTTTCCCAATAATCTTGTCGCCGGGATGCTGAAATTCAAAGAGTATGAATTTTTTGAGATCGAAGAAAAAGAAAAAGAGAATATAAAAGTTGAATTCTAGGCTGGCATATGGCAACGCTCTATACTCACAAAGACAGAAACATCAGGCTCACATGGGTGTATCTTGTCGGGTTTTTAATATTTGTAATTGCAGTCGGCTGGGTTTTTGCCCAAGCGCTTGGAAACTCTGTTATCTTGTATGCCGCAGTTATTTTTGCTGTCGCAATGAACTTTACCAGCTACTGGTGGAGCGACAAGATCGTTTTGGGGATCAGTGGAGCGAAGAAAATTTCTCGAGATGATCCGAAAGCGCGTGAACTGTACAGATTAGTGGAAAATCTTTGCATTACCGCCGGCTTGCCGGTTCCGGCAGTATACGTTATTTTTGATCCAGCGCCTAACGCATTTGCGACCGGGCGGGATTCCGAACATGCAGCCATAGCTCTTACCTCGGGAATAATCGAAAAGCTGGAAAAAAGGGAGCTTGAAGGAGTAATTGCCCATGAATTATCACATATTGGAAATAGGGATATTTTATTGGGAACAGTGATCACTGTATTGGTTGGTTTTGTCGCTCTTTTGTCTGATTTCTTTTTTCGATGGACTTTGTTCGGGGGGAATAGAAGAAGTAATCGCAGCGGAGACGGGCGGCTTCAGATAATATTTATGATTGCCGCGCTTGCCTTAGCGGTTCTGGCTCCAGTTGCGGCAACACTGATGCAGTTGGCGATATCACGGAAGCGTGAATTTCTCGCGGACGCGGACGGCGCTCTATTAACTCGCTTTCCGGAAGGGCTTGCCGGCGCACTGGAAAAAATTTCTCAGGATAGCAGTGTTTTGGCAACCGCGAATAAAGCCATGGCTCATATGTATATTTCCAATCCGTTAAAGGGGAAA
>DAOUPS010000030.1 GCA_030626045.1 bacterium
ATGGCTCCCGGTCTTCCGGATATTCCGTTGTATTGGAAGCTCGCTATACAACAGTATAACGAGGCAACTCCGGATGAGATCTTTGCCTCAATGCCGGAAACAATTACGCGGAAGAACATTGCCGCGTATTACAAGGCAAATAAGGAGATGGGATACTGGAAGAATAGAAAATTGGGCAAGAACATGAACAAACGCCCAATCATGTTTGTTGATGGGCTTGAGCCGACAAATGCCTTGAAAGTTTTTCCGGGATACCCTAATTCTAAAGATCCGGAAACCGGCGATTACATTGCCAAAAAAGGCCGGGAGTACGAGATGATCGCTCGCCTTATATTTAATTCAGAGGACGAGATTGTCTATCGGGAGGATCTGGCTATGGTGATTAGCGAATGGGCAATGGACAGAGGCGCTGACGCCATAATTATAACCGGCTGGGGCGCAAGGCGCGTGTTTGACACTGATGCCGGAGCGCTGAGCTTACTCACTGCTTTTGGACAAGTATTTACCAACAGCTGGACCGGCGCGATAAACGTAAGTCCCGGAGCGGCATACAATAAAGGATCCAATCAAACAAAAACACTGCCCTACTTACGAGTAGCGGCGATTGACGTAAAAGATCCGCAGAAATTCGTTTTGGGGATGCTGCCGCAGAAAGCATTTGATGACGCAGCAAAAAAGTTTGAACAGTCGGTTGACGAAGATCTGACTGCTTTGCGCGAACAGATCAAGCAAAGAAGTACCCGTTTTCTGCAATGTCCCGATACATGCCAAAATAACGCTAACTTGCGTTATGACCATGGAATGGATTGGCTCACTCTTTATACCAAAACGAAGGATGAGCAGGAAAGAGATCAAGCATTGGTTAACGCACGGGATAATTTTACTCAGGCGTTGCGGAACGGCTTAAGCGGCAAGAGAGCCAAAGAAACGCACGGCTATCTTGCGTCTATTTGGTACGCCATGGCACAACAAGTTAGCGAAACCAAGCGCGAACCGTATTATGACAAAGCGCGATTCCATGTGAGAAAAGCCGGGATCACAGAAATTCAGATACTGAAAGTAAGTAAATAGAGGAGGATTAAGCCATGAAAAAATTGTCAGTAGTTGTTATGGCTATGTTTTTTTGCATGATCGCATCAACTACGTATGCGATTGATGCGAAAAGACTGGAAAAGATCAAAATTACCGAACAAAACAATAACAAGGATCTTTTTGCCGGAACCGTGAAAGTTGCCGATCTTGGCAAAAAACGTATTACGGAGGTTGTTCCGCCAAAAACACCAAAAACTGTACCGGTTCTTTCGAAGTCGGTATTGTCAAGCGGGCAAGTTGTCATAGCCATGCCCATGGAAGGGGAATGGTTTCGTCTGGGGCCGCAATATTGTGGAACAAAAACCATTTACCATTTCGTTCTCCAAATCTGCAAGCGAGATTTTACTAAATCCGTACTTGCGGATAATCATCTAACTTTCGAAAAAGCCAAAAGGCTTGGAGTCGGACATAAAGTTTTTGTCCGGCATATCTATCTCAAAGACGAATACAAATTCGGACTTGAGAAAGACCGGAAAAGCCAAGGCAGGTTGGATGATCTGCGCCAGCAATTAAGCAGTCAACTGCAAGAGATGAATGATCTTCGGCAGGCTCTTAAGAATGCCGGCAAGGGGACAGTAAGTCTTCGCGGAGAACTAAAGAAGACTCGTCGGCTTCTGACAGAGAAAATCAAGGAAGTTTCTCTTAGAGATAGCCGGATTAAAGAATTGAAAGAGACAAATTCTGATTTGGAGAAGCAAGTTGCAGAAAAATCTGCGGTTGCCATTAAAGCCCAAGAGTTGTTTATACAGTTGGCGGGAGAAACCGTTAACTCGGAGAATGGTGAAAATGCCACTGCGGCGGCTAAGAAGCTATTAGACGAGCAAGGCTCTGATACTCTGCTGGCGCGAATTAATGATCTTAAACAGCAATTAGCGGAAAAGTCTGATGCTCTTGCGGCGGCCAAACAAAAAGCTGATGAACTAAAAGGAGAAAAAGAGGTTCTATCGGCCAAGCATGGCCTACTGACTACCGAACATGCCGATCTCAAAGAGATGTTCAAACAGCAAATGGCAACATTTAATACTTTGGGCCAAAAGATCGAAACTGGTTTTGACCGGCTTGAAAAGGAAAAAGTCGAACTCAAAGCTCAGATCGAACAGCTCAAAGTTGATCTTGAAACTGCCCAAAAGCAGTTGAAGGAATGCCGGAAAATTCCTGTTGACCTGCTTAGCGGCAACGGAACAAAAACGAATTAGCACGAATCAGCTGTTAGGATAAAAGCTTTAATTGGATTTATATCCATAGAGAGAAATCTCTCAGCTTCTTCTTGTTGGAAGTAAAATAACAAGTTTACGGAGAAATGTCTCCACAGCTTCGTCTTGTTGGAAGTAAAACGGCATGTTTCGGAAATAACCGAGTAAAAAATTCAAGTACATTCCTATCATGATAGTTTAAAAAAGGCAGTAGTCATAACAGACACTGCCTTTTCTTTTTGAAACAAACGTTAATCATTAGGAAGAATTTGAAATTGTAAATTTAAGTTTCTTGTTTGACGCTCCATATTATTCATGATATAAACATATGTTAATCCTTTTCAGTAATTTTGTGTATGTAATTAAAGAAATATCTTACTTGAGTAAAGAGCATCTCAGCCAATGGGAATCACTTTGGCGTTCTGTTTCCGATTCCCATTTTTTCAATTCTCCTAAGTGGTTCTTGTCCTACATTCAGGCATACAAGGTAGATCATTATCAAGTTTTTTTCTGCTACAAAAAAGATGAACTTTTCGCGGTTCTTCCGTTTATTAGTACGAGAAAATTCGGTGTGAAAGTTCTGGCAAACATTTCCAGCCAATATAAATTTCTCGATCGTTCGTCATTGCTTTTTAAAACAAATGATGCCGCTCTTGTGCAAGATATTCTTAATGAGATCGGATTAAAATACAATCTTTATTTGGCTGAAATGGAAGGAAAATACGTACAACCATTCAGGGAAGTGAAGCAAAAGCTTTTGATCGAATTCTCCACTCATTGCCCAAGAATGGCGGTTCCGGAAGATGATGTTTTGCGAAATGTTTCGAAAAAACAGCGTAATTCGCTAAAACAAAGGTTAAGAAAAAATTCAGACAAGTTGTCTTTCTCGATGTATCGGGACGATCTTGAAGATCATCTGCAGACAATGATCAAGATCGAGAACAAAAGTCATAAAAGAAATAAAAAAATATCTATTTTCAGTCGGCGGGATATTCGGAGCTTATACGGATCGATCATACAAAACGCGCCTGAAATGGTTGGAATAGCCATTTTATATTATGACGGAATTCCCATCGCTCATAGGCTCGGTTATTTCTATCACGATGCGTTCTTATCTGTTCATATTGCGTTTGACAATGCCTTTCGTCAAATCGGACCCGGTAAAATGCTGCTTTACTATTGCCTTGAATATTTCAAAGATAACAACGTTCGGTTGCTGGATTTTTCTGTTGGCGACAATGATCTCAAACGGCAATTTTCTAATGGCTGCATTACGCAATACAACGTCTATTATTCAGGATCCGAATTGATCATGAAATGGTGGTCATTGTTATTAAAAACAAAAAAGAAAGCAAAACATATTCGAAGCATTATCCATGCGCGGTAATGATAAAAAACTGAAATTATTTCTTTAGCGGAAATACTCTTAAAATGCTTCCGGCCAAAGCCCACCAGGCCCATTGCAATGCCGTTGTGTCCATAATGTTATCAAACAAACTTGAGATAACAAAAGAAACGGATATTGCCAAGAAAGCCAGTACAAGGGTTTTACTTGTGCTTGTTTTATTGAGGCGGCGAAAAATATTTGTGCTATAGGCCAAAAGCAATCCGAGAAGAATAACAAACGATACCAATCCGCCAACGCCGTATTCAAGAGCGATCTTTATAAAATCATTATGTGCTGCGCTGGATTCAAGCTCTTTTCCGCGTTTTGACTCAATGACTATTTCAGTTGTTCCCGCGCCGAAACCAAGAACAGGCCTTTCTTTCGCATACTCAAGGCTGTCTTGCCACATCATGTAGCGCCATTGGACGGAGCTTGATTGATCACCGGAAAGCGATGAATTAATGCGCTCCTGAATCGGACTGAATAAAGCGTAAATAGCTATAAATATGCCAATACTTAACACCAATATTTTTCTATATTGGAGCGTACCGGCAATAAGTACAATTATTACAAACGCGATCCACGCGCCGCGTGTGTAAGTTTGTATCAAAAGAAATAAAAGAGTTCCGATACTGATCAGCCAAAACAATTTATGGTCGTTTTCTTTCTTTCGCAGGAATTTATAAAGAAGCAGTCCAAGAATAAATACAAGATAAAAAGCAAAAAGATTGGGATGTGAAAAAGTTCCGAAAAGCCTGTTTGAAATGTCCATAAAAGAAAGGCTTAATCCGGAACTGTTTGAAAATTGTATGAACGCGGCTAGTGCGGGGATAATGGCAGATATTAAGAGGGTGTTGACGAGCAGTTTCAGTCTTGTTGTAGAATTGATAATAAAATATCCAAGGGAAAACAATGACACGATAGTAAGGATTCTGGCTATTTCAGGGATGCTTGTGCTTAAATCAACTGAGTTAAGCAATGAAAGGCAAACAAAAAATAAAAAAGCGCTCCATGGCCAGACCAGAGGGATCGATCTTATCCGTTTCCAGTTCTTAAGAAGCAGAGATCCGCCGGCTATCAGTACAACCGCGCTAAGCAAAACGGCGATGTTCACTGTGATCGGGCCAGCCTCCAGTAGAGAATCGTTTGTGAAGTAGTCCAATATTGGGCGAATGATAAGTAAGAATAAAAGGCCGATTAACGGACTGACGGAAAAAACAATTGCCACGAAAAGAATGATCAGTGCCGCGATCATCAAAAGCGGCGGCAGATCAATAAATGGGATAACAAAAGCGGCAGCTATAACTACCCCGATCAGAATATATGCGTTTACATGCTGTTTTTCTATTGACATAATGAAAAAATTTCGATACAGTTTAGAATTCACTGCTCAGGGACTGTTTCCAAGCTAGCCGCGTCGCTCGCGAGCGGTATGGCTAGCTTGGAAACAATCCCTTTAAGGCAACAAGCCATAATATACCAGATCTTATTTTTTATCAAGTGGGACTGTTATTAAATACTTCAATGAAAGTATTGATGATCAACAATAATCATTTTTTAAAAGGAGGCGCAACTCGCGCTTATTTTGACATGATCTCAATCCTTGAACGGAACGGACATGAGATCGCTCATTTTTCGACGATTGGCAAAGACAATGTTTTTTCTCCCTGGGAGCGTTTTTTTGTGGAATATAACGATCTGAGTGACTCCTCAAAATATTCATTTTTTAGAAAAATAAGCGTTGTTTTCCGAATTTGGTACAACTTCGAGACCAGAAAAAAATTACGCGCCTTACTAGCTGAATTTAAGCCTGACGTTGCCCATCTGCACAATATCTATCATCATTTGAGCCCATCGGTTATTGACGAATTGAAATGCCATAACATTCCGATCATAATGACACTTCACGATTTCAAGATCGTTTCTCCCAATTATGATCTTTATTGCCGGGGAAAAGTATACGATCGCTGTAGACAGCATCGATATTATGAATGCGTTATTGACAAATGCGTGAAAGATTCATATTTGAAAAGTTTTGTTTGCATGATAGAAGCCTATCTTCATCAATTTTTGGGAACGTACGATAAAGTGGATGTTTTTACCGCACCGAGCATTTTTTATGCCAATAAAGCCAAAGAATTCGGATTCAAAAGAAAAATTCATCTGTTGCCGAATCCGCTGCTAAATATTTCAAAATCAGCCGAATCAGCCGAAACAGATAATAAAGAGAAATACTTTTTATTCTACGGGCAACTGACACAAGAAAAAGGGATCGATGATCTTATTAAAGCTTATGCAAGATGCGGCGTAAAAGAAAAATTGTTTGTTCTCGGTGATGGGCCGCTGCGAAGATCTATGGAAAAACTTGCGCGAGAAGAGGGTGTGGCCGAGAAAGTGTGTTTCATCTCCTTCAAAGGAGTGCCGAATAAACAGATCATTAATTTGCAAAAACGCGCGCTGTGCATTATCAGTCCTTCCAGATGCTATGAAAATGCCCCATACAGCGTGCTCGAAGCCATGAGTCTTGGCAAGGCCGTGCTTTGTTCAAACAAAGGCGGTGCCAAAGAAATGGTCGGAAACGGTTCTCGGGGTTTTATATTTGAACAGGGAAATATTTACGATTTGGCAAAAACGATGAAATATATTGCCTTTAATTCGGATGAAAGGACAAAGAGAGGACGAGCCGCGAAGAATTACGTGGAAAAGCATTACGGTCAAGACATTTTCTATTCATCGCTCATATCTCTTTATCAAAAGGCGCAACCTATAAATTCAAAGTAATGAAAATCGCGTTTATCGGGCAAAAGGGCATTCCAATGATATTTGGCGGAGTCGAAAAGCATGTCGAGGAAGTTTCGACGCGGCTGGCCGCGCGCGGGCATGAAGTAATCGTTTATACAAGGCCGAACTATACCAATAAACAACTGAAAAAATACAAAGGCGTTCGACTGATAAGCCGTCCGGTTTTTTCAACAAAGCATCTCGAGGCCATTAGCCATACTTTCTTTTCTGTTGTGGATGTCATTTTTCGGAAGAGGGTTGATATCATTCACTTTCACTCAATTGGTCCGTCATTTCTTATTTTTCTCGTGAAGCTGTTCAAACCCTTAACGCCTGTCGTAGCCACATTTCACTCTCAATGTTACGCGCATAGAAAATGGAATAAGTTTGCCCGTTTCTCATTGTATCTTGGTGAATTTGTGTGCTGTACATCTTCAGACGAATTGATCACTGTCTCAAAAGAACTGAAGCAGTATACAGAAGGTAAATACAAACGGTGCGCTGAATACATACCCAACGGTGTTCCGCTCTATGAGCAAAAACAAGCGGATATTATCCGAAAGCATTGGGGGCTTAAAAAAGGAGAGTATATTTTGGCTGTTTCCAGAATTATTCAGGTCAAGGGATTGCATTATTTAATTGATGCCTATAAACGAGTAAATACTTACAAAAAACTTGTTATTGTTGGTGATGGAACATATTCCGATAACTATGTGAACAAACTGAAGGAAATGGCGGCAGAGCACCCGAATATAATTTTTACAGGCAGGCGGCAAGGGGCGGTTCTTAAAGAATTGTATTCTAATGCCTATATTTTCGCACAAACGTCAGATATGGAAGGAATGCCGATTGCACTGCTGGAGGCATTGTCGTATAGTTTGCCGGTACTCATAAGCGATATTCCCGGAAATCGTGCGGCCGCCGGTGATGTTGGTTTTGTTTTCAAGAAAAGCAGTGTGCAAGATCTGCAAAAGATCTTGCAGTATGCGCTGAATCATCCTGTAGTTGCCGTTAATAAGGGAAAGCGCGGAAGAAAGCGCGTTGAACGATATTTTGAGTGGGATAAGATCATCAACCAAATTGAAGAAAGATACCGGCATGTGCAAACAATTAACATAAGAAGAAAGAAGCGCCTTCCGCGCATAATGTATTTGAAAAAAATGGTAGCTCAATTATTTTTATGAGAGTAATGTCCAGTGTTGTTTATTAAAAAAAGTTTAGGGCAGGAGCTACTAAGCTCGCAAGAATAAATTTTGTCCCGCGTCAGATTGCGGGATTGATTCAATTATGAATGACAGAATTCCTCAAGTGAGAAGGCGACAAAAAAATGGATGCTATTTAATCTATGGGACTACAAACAAGTCGCACCAGCACAGAGTGAGACCGTAAACAACATTCAATATTCTGATAATAAGTTATGAGAGAAGCACTAAAAACAATCAAACGAAAAACATGGAAGGAGCAATGGAACATTGCCGTGGCTGAAGTTGGCTATGAAAAATTCTTAGCCGGCGGAATAGACAATGTTAAATTGAATTGGTTATTTAAAGAACGAAAGGATGGCTTTTGCGCGGATCCTTTTATTATTGAAGATGGAAATAGAACGTTTGTGTTCTTTGAAGAATTCGATTATGAATCTGAAAAAGGAGTAATATCGTGCAGTGAAATAACCAAAGTTAATTCAAAGATCATTGCGTCCAAACCGGTAACAATTCTTGAAGAACCGCATCATCTCTCATACCCCTTTGTTTTTCAAAAAGACAGCGAGTGGTTTATGGTCCCGGAATCTTCTGCCATTGAAGAAATTATCGTTTACAGGGCCATTGATTTTCCTTATCACTGGGAAAAGCGAAAAGTTTTAATTGAACATCTTCCGGCGCTTGACTCAACGATCATTGAGCAAAATGGGCTTATGTGGCTGTTCTGCACGCGCATTGATAAAGGCGAAAACAGCGCTCTCTGCGCGTATTATTCGGATTCACTGTTCGGAAAGTGGAAGCCTCATTTACAAAATCCAATTAAGACCGATCTCAGCGCGGCGCGGCCGGCCGGGAAAATGTTCGTTCTAAATGAAAAACTTTATCGGCCTTCGCAAAATTCGATAGGAACGTACGGGAAAAGCATTACTTTAAATAAAATAACCAAATTGACATCTGATGCATTTGAAGAGATAAAGATCGGCGAGATAAAACCGCAGACATTATCCTCTTACAAGCAAGGAATACATACTTTTAATTTCTCAAGAAAATACGTTGTAATTGACGGAAAAAGATTCTCAGGACTGAAGAAATACCTCGATCCAGTCTATTCGCGTTATTTTAAAAAACAATGATTTTGAATTTAAGATTAAACTGATATACTGACTAGAAGGTTACTTGCAAATGCGCAGATATTATATGAAACATCAAAGATCGAAAGAGAGAAAAAAGAATAATAATTTTATTGTTTCATTTGAAACACTGGCAGCTTTCAGAAAAACTTTTTCTGTTGTCTTTTTCACCATTATTCTTCTTAGCGTTTCTGCGCATATTATTGTCAAAGCGCAATCTGTCTCAAAGTCGTTGGAAAATGCCGCGTCGTCTCTTGTGCATCAAAAAGTGATCGATGAACAAAGCGAACATTTTTCTGATCTGAGAGATGTTGTTGAAGAAACAAAGAAAAATGTATGGGTAATCGAAGGATATGTTGTTGAAATTGAAAACGGGAAACGGCTTTCCAAAAAGCGAAAAGCTGAGTTATCAACAAAATTGAAGATCGCTGAGGAAAATTCTTTCAGGCTTTCCCGTGCTTTTGACGAATATTTTAATGATCGATCAATTCAACATTATTCGGGATCAGATGAGAAAGTTACCAATTATATATACGAGACAGCCTTTTTAAGAATTGCTTTGGATAGAATGGTAAGAACAACAGAAGCGCTTGTTTTGTTTAAGACGCTTCAGTATGGGCAAAGAGATATCTTTTTGGAAAATTTCTACGATGTTCTATGGCAGTTAGATCATCTCGACGAACTGGAAGAAGAATTGAACATTTTTTAAACAAAAGACTGCTTCCAATAAAATGAAAATAGGCA
>DAOUPS010000074.1 GCA_030626045.1 bacterium
ATGCTAGCAGTGGGAGATTCTGAAATAGCAAAATCCAGTCTTGAATTTTTCTTAAAATACCAAAGAGAAGACGGGAAGATCCCCAGAAAAGTTATTCTTGAGTGGGATAGCGTAAAATATCTTTTTGGAAAGAAGATCAAGAGAAGCAGTCCGAAACCAATTTATACGGGAATTGTCCGCCCTTTTTATTCAATGGATGATAACTCTCTCTTGGTTATAGCTGCCCGGGAATATATAAAAAAGAGCGGAAATTTTAAGTTTGCCGAAGAGAATTATACCATTCTTAAAAAGGCGATTGATTGGTATGAAAGCAAACTGTCCCAAGGGCTGATAAAAGAATTTTTTCTTTCTAATTGGATGGATACGATTTTTAAATTCGGGAAAGTTCTCTACACAAATGTTCTGTATTACGAAGCTTTGAACGGCATGCGCGAGATAGCGCTAACTGTCAAAAGAAATGCTGACTCCGAGTATTACTTTGAAAAAGGCGAGAATGTAAAGGATAAGATAAATGATTGTTTTTGGAATGGGGAGTTTTATAACGACCAGTCCGGCCGGCGTATTTTTGATTCGGCCGGCAATATTTTGGCATGTCATTTTGGAGTAGCTTCAGAAAAACGTGTCCGAAAAGTGCTGGATAGAATGGAAAAAATAAAAGGCGGAAAAGCTCTACTGCCTACGGTGAATCCTAAATATTCAATTTGGCGGGTGAATCCGCTGGCGATAATTTTTGGACTGCCTGAATACCACAACGGAGTAAGCTGGCTCTGGATAGATTTATTGGCGGTGATTGTCAAGCACAGATCAAATAGAAGAGAAGAAGCATTGAAAGATTTGGAAAAAATAGCGGAAATTATTATAGAACAAAAGACGGTTTACGAAACATATTTTAATGATGGCCGACCGTTCAAAAAAATATTCTGGAAAAGCGAAGCGTCTTTTGCCTGGAACAGCGGAATATTTCTGCAAACCTGCGATTTAATTGCCAAAGAGCAACTGTGACAGTTTTATTTATTTTTCCTCATTCTAAAGACTTGAATCTCAAGATCACGGATTAAAAACTTGACTTTTTTCTTAATTCGTGCTATTTTTGTCAAGAGTTATGAATTGGCTTTTTAGTTCTTGGTAACAACACAATAACGCATCATAAAAAGGGGGAAATTGGAAATGTCATCGCTCATACAAACAAGACAAAAGGGTTCGGTGCTATTAAGGTTACTAGCATATTTTTTAGTGGCAGCAGCGTACTTTTTAATCGGCTGTATGTTTTCAGCCCCATATACGTTTCTCGCCGGATGGCATTTTGACCATTTCTATCTTAGTGCTTGGCTTATGCCGCTGACACTCACTTTTCTTTTCGTATTTTGGAAAGTTATGAGACGTCAACAGCATAAGTGGGGCGGATTCGTATTCTGGATTATCGTGGCTTATCTCTCTTCCCCGATTATTTTAAATGGAGCCTCTGTTCTTCTAAAATTAATGGGGCATGAAACTGTAAGTTGTTATATTTTTGCTGGACGCTATTTCAGCTTATGGGCAATTCCGGTGTTTCTCATCGTTGGCATGATCATTTTCGAAGAAATCTCAATCCTTCGACAGCGATTTAGCAGAAATGTAGCTCCGCCACCTAATCTATGACATTGAGATAACCTCTAACTTTCGAACTCATCAAACGATAAAGAAACATTTATCAGCGATGGGTTCTTTATTTTGGAAAAATTTCCTGTGCTGGTCCGATCTTGACCCGTCTCACCGTAATGGAGAGCCTCGTCCGCCGTACTGGCGGGCAGATCGGACCAGCACAGATATTTATCTAAATAGTTTCGAGACTCATGGGTAACTTTTGTTCTTGACGAATAGGATAAAACAGTTTATGATCATCTATTGGACCTTGATAAAAGAATAATCTAAATTTTGACAAAAGAATAACTCAAACTTGGACTCGGGAGGAAGAAAAGATGAAAATATTACTTTCGGACCCTCACTTTGCGCCTTTTAGGAATGAGAAATTTCTAACTCAAAAAAGGAATATCATAGAATTTGTGATATCGCTTTTTGCTGTTCTTCTTCAGAAAAAAGAGGAGAAGATATTTATTCAAATGGAGAACGCAGTGCGAAAAGGGGAGATAGACTTGGGAATAATCAATGGTGATTTCATGGAATCTTCTCGAACAGAGAGGGGAATGAATACTGAAAAGGACTTAGAAACCGCTAAAAGACTTGGTAAGGATTTAAAGCAGCGGCTAGGACTGAAACGGATCGAATTTAATGCCGGTAATCACGAGTCGGGATATAAACTGCCTCTTATGACTGATGAAAAGGCGGGGGTGTATCTCAAAAGCATTCAAAATTTTCTTTGCTTGGCTGAAAGGGATAAATTGTATCATTCCTTTATTGCTAAGGGTGTTAAAGTCATTTTGCTTCCCTATATTCTCTCAGAAAAGTCGGCAGTAGATTTTGACTTGGAACCAATCAAAGCGGAGATACTGGACAGCCTGAAAAAAGATCTCTCATCTCCAGAATCAGTCGTACTCTTTCTTCATGACCCTGATTCTTTTATGGATGACAGATTGCTCGATCTTGTCCGTGAGAGCAGGAATAAGGTAAAGTTTATTTTTTACGGACATTACCATTCAAAGTTGAATTTAACAGGAGCGAAGATTCTCACGACGATTTACAATAAATGGCAATGGCTCTTCCCAAGAATGGTTATTAATACCCTCATCTGGGTTTTGTCGTTTGGGAACGTAAAAATGGTCAAAAGAATCGGAATCCATTTCCGCGAAAGAAAAAATATTCCAAGCATTATCAAGGAACTTGGCGCTATACTTATTCCGGCTCTAACTGGAATGTTCGGTGTTGGCGGAGGATTCCTGACGCTTGACATGGAAACAAACAGTGTTGAATGGCATTAAAAACACAATTCGATAACAATCAACCAATCGAGAATAATCGCCGGGAGATCTAATATTTTCCGGCGGTTTTTTATTAAGTATTGAGAATAATTTGAAATTTACAATTTGAAATTTGAAATGAATATTTAATTTTGAATGTCTTAATTATTTTTTCACGTATATTCGCGCTGGTGTGAATTCTTGATAGCGTTGAATATAGCGGTTGAACCGCTCAGAAACCGCTCAGAAGCTTGATACCCGGATCCGCCAAAACAAATTTTCTTGGCGGGTTTTTTTCTTGTCTTATGAAAACTCAAGAATTTAGAGCCCCTTTTTCCTTGACAAGCATCAGTTTAATGTGTATTTTTAACAACCGTACCTTAATATATAGATATTGTTTATAGCGGTTTGTGCACAAAAAAAAGGCATTCTTCATAACCTTAAACTTCTAAACATCAGAAAAGGAGATCAGACCATGGACGAGAGAGAAATACGGGACATTCTAGGACTTTTCGGTCATTTTGCAGAGGGATTAGGAGTGAGTCCCTTAGAAGAACTTGAAAAAATGAAGAAAGCTGCGGAAGATGAAATGTTAACCCAGTCAGCGAAACACCTGGAGCATATTTTCGCAGATACTGAAGTGGTGGGAGAGAAATCCAAAGTAGAACATCTGAAAGGGATTATTGCCGGACTCAGTGAAGAACGAAAGAGGTTCCAGGCAAAGGCGAAAGAGAACTATGAAGAAATCGCCCGGCTCAGAGAGATGCACGAGAATGCCATAAGAGAATTGGCAGCTATTACGCAAGAGTACCATCAGCTCAAGGTGCGGTACGAAAGAATGGGAGAGCTTCTGGAGGTTAACGAAGAGGAGCAAGCCCAGCAGAAAGAAGACCTGAAGGAATTGGAACAGTTGAGTAAACAGGTAAAAGCGCAGCAGGAATTGGTGGGAACTCTTAAAGCCGCTATCGTAGCCATTCAAGCGGAACGAGATCAGTTCCGCCAATGCGTTGATGCCATCAGAACCGGACTTGGCTCTGTTCCAAAAGACTCCGTAAAAGCAAAGCTGGAAGAATTTGTTTCCTGTGTTAGGGAAGCTATTTCCAAGATCTCAGCTTAGGCCGCTTCAACATCAACCAATCGAGAATAATCGCCGGGGGATTAATATTTTCCGGCGGTTTTTTTATTAAGCCTTAAAAATAATTTGAAATTTACAATTTGAAATTTGAAGTGAATATTTAATTTTGAATGTCTTAATTATTTTTCATATTTATTTTATAGGTCATTTTTTTGTTTGGGAAATTCTATCATTCAAAATTGAATCTAAATTCAAAATTCAAAATTAATTCCCCTTTTCCTTTTACAATTGAATATATCGTGTTAAAATACAAACGTATCTATAAAAACAAAATGAATCTCAAGTCTATTTTTAGGAAAAGCAGAGCGAGCTCTGATCATGGTTTGGCGCTTGATATTGGCACGGAATTTGTCAAAGCGCTCGTTTTTAAACGCGACAATGACAACCAAAGGGGTATAATTATCGGTTTTGGCATGTCCAGACAGCAGCTTGGGCATATGAACTCCGGAGCGGTAAGCGACATCAATGGCGTGATAAAAACATGTGAAAAAGCTATTACTCAAGCCGAAGACATGGCAGGAGTCAGAAAGGTCAGAAAAGCAATTGTCGGAATTGCAGGAGAACTTGTTAAGGGAACAACAACAACGGTTCACTATGAGCGGGCGCATCCCGAAGTGAGGATCGATATGCCCGAATTGAAGAATATTATACAAAAAGTTCAGTGGAAAGCGTTTGGCAGGATTCGAAATCAGCTGGCGTGGGAAACAGG
>DAOUPS010000113.1 GCA_030626045.1 bacterium
AGGAAGTATTTTTATACAGAACTGACGGCTTTGTAGATCTGTGCAAAGGTCCGCACCTTGACTCAACCGGCGAGATAGATTTTAGAAGTTTTAAGCTGACAAAAATTGCCGGCGCTTATTGGAGGGGGGATGAGAAAAATAAAATGCTCCAGAGAATTTACGGCATTGCTTTTGAAAATAAGAAAGGATTAGCGGAATATCAAATGAGAATGAAAGAAGCGGAAAAAAGAGATCACCGAAAATTGGGAAAAGAATTGGATCTGTTTTTGACAGATCCTCTCGTTGGACAAGGGCTTATTTTGTGGCAACCAAAAGGCGCTTTACTCTGGAGAATTATGGAGGATTTTTGGTACGAAGAACATTTAAAGGCTGGCTATGAACTGGTTCGCACGCCGCATATTGGAAACAGAAAACTTTGGGAAAAATCCGGACACTGGGGATTTTACAATGAGAGTATGTATCCCCCGCTTGAAATCGGGCAAAATTTGGAAGATATTCAGAAAGGCAAAAAAGTAACAGTAAAAGAGGAGTGCCTATTAAAACCAATGAACTGCCCGTTTCATGTCGTTATTTATAATTCCAAACCGCGCAGTTATCGGGAATTGCCAATCAGGTGGGCGGAAAGCGCGACAGTTTATCGCTATGAAAAATCCGGCGAACTTTCGGGATTAACCAGAGTTCGCGGCTTCACGCAAGACGACGCGCACATAATTTGTACAAAAGAACAAGCGGAAGAAGAACTTAAAAAAGTGCTTGATTTTATAATCTTTGTTTTCGAGTCGTTCGGCTTTGATGAATATAAAGTTTATTTATCTGTCAGAGATTCTGAAACCAAAAAATATGCCGGGTCTGACGAAAACTGGAATTTTACCGAGAAAGTTTTAGAGAAAGTCGCTAAGGAAAAAAATCTGGATATTGAAAAAGATATTGGCGGCGCGGTATTTTACGGACCTAAACTGGATTTTAAAATCAAAGATTGCCTGGGCAGAGAATGGCAATGCTCAACTTTGCAGTACGATTTCAATTTGCCGGAAAAATTTGATATGACTTATATCAACGCAAAAGGAGAAAAGGAAAGACCGTTTATGCTTCATCGCGCTTTGTTCGGATCCTTTGAAAGATTTATCGGCATTCTCATTGAACACTACGCCGGCGCTTTCCCAGTCTGGCTCTCCCCCGTTCAAGTCAAGATTCTGCCGGTTTCATCTGAAAAACACTTGGACTACGCCAAGAAAGTTCATTCCCTGCTTCTGAAAAATAAGATCCGCGCGGAAATTGACAGCGACAATGAAACTATCGGCAAGAAAATCAGGGAAGCGGAAAAACAAAAAATTCCTTATATGCTCGTTGTCGGAGATAAAGAATCCAAAAACAATTCCGTCGCCGTGCGAACGCGGGGGTTGAGAGATATTGAGGATATGGAGATTGAGAAGTTTGTGGAGAAAATTGGGAAAGAGATTGAAGAAAAAAAATAAGAAATATTTTAATCCACTAATTTTAATCCGCTATTGACATTATTAAAGTTTTATTGTAATAATGACAATAGGTTTGAAATAGTACAACCTAGCCAAGAAACCAGAGGCGGTCAAAATGAAGAGAAACCTAAAAGAAACACTAGAGGAACTTGAAGAAACTGTAACATTAGGAAAAGTTGCAGTGGTCGTTGGACTTGTAACTTTCGGCTTGCTGATATATCTTAGTTATGTTGACTGGACAGCAACGCCAATGCCTAAAGAAGTGCAAGTGGAGATGGACAGGATAACAGAAAATGCGCTATCTAAGGAAAAGGTGAGCGTGTTTCAAAAAGCATACTTGAGAAATGAGTTCACGAAGAGCGTAAGCATGGGCGGAGCAGGAGGCATGGGAAATAATGTCGTTGGTTCCAGAAGTACTCAGGATTTTGTGGAAACGATACAACGCAATAATATTGAAGAAGTTTATTGCGTTTACGAGATAGATGGAAATCGTTTGACAAAGAGATACTGGGGACTGGACTCAGGAGGAACTCATGAGTTGAGACAAGTGTATACCGCGCCTAGAAGTTTGTATTCTATAAAAGAATACACTGAAAACAGAATAACATTTGAGATAAACAATGATGATGTTTTTCTATACTGGGTCTTTACTGTTGCTATTTGGGCAATAGTAGGAACAGTAGTGGGTCTGGTAGCACGCGTGGTGTTGGGCAAAGCTTATCCTTACCACATTTGAGGAAAGGTGAAACAGCCAAAATGGTTATCATGGTTGTCCGTAAATCTTTATGGGCAACTTTTTTATTTTAAAGTTGTGTTGTTGCCTATTTCTAAACATTATGATAGTATTTAACCACTGAGAAGATCTTTAACAATTTAATTAAAATAAAGAAAGGGGGTGAAGAATAAATGCAAGAAAATGAAATTGATGTAATAGATGTCCAAGAAAAAGGATTGGTTGGAAAAATAAAGGATTGGAGCTACGAAAACTGGCAGACCATCTTGATAATTCTAATTGTGTTAATCGTCGGAGTAAGCGCGTATAACTATAATCAGCAAGGAGAAAATACGGGCGAAAATTCAGAAGCCGTCGCTTTACTGGATAATAATTCAGAGAATAATTCAGAGAATAGTGAAAATAGTGAAGAAGTTAGCTACGATGAGCAAGGCGAGAGCAGCATTGAGTCAAATGTCGTAAATGGCAATCAGGAAGCGGAAATAGAAAACGCTGACGAGAAAAAGGCTGAAAGCGAAGACAATAAAACAGAATCTGCTGACGATGAAATGGATAGCGGCAATGAAGAAAAAGGAGAAGTACTTTCTTCAAGCTCAAACGCTTCGGGAAAAACATATACCGCAACGGCAAAT
>DAOUPS010000004.1 GCA_030626045.1 bacterium
AAGATTCCCATATGAGATATCAAGAGAAGGGCAAGGTCTCACTGATCCATCATAGGAAATCGTCATGGTTGTTACACCAGCGTTACACTTACGCGACATGAAAAGTTCTGGCTTTTCTACGCCCAACATTCCACAAAGTGGAATCGGCTCAAGCGTATCAACTTTCATGTTGAGATTTTTTTTTATCCAGCATAGATCGTTGAGAAATTGAACAGTTTGAGCGCCAGAGAGAGCCATGTCGGAGAACTCAGAACAGTTGCCCGGACAGCCGACCTTAGTCGCCATGAAACTCTTCAGGCCTAACCTTGCAACAACTTTTGCAGTTGCTCTTATTTCCTCAAAGTTAAGTTGAGAAACCACCATATTAGCAGAGATTCTTATCCCTGCTTCGTGAGCGATTTTCACTCCTTTCAATAACCTTTCAAATGAACCTTCCCTTTGAGTTATTTCGTCATGCACTTCCGAAGTTGGCCCTAAAATTGATGTGAGGATATGATTAAGTCCGGCTTTTTTTAAGGCTTTTGCCATAGCAGATGTTAAAAGTGTCAGATTAGAATTCATTCCGACCCCCATACCCATTGACACGGCTGTCTCTATACAAGACAAACATGTCTTCATATTCAACAGGGGCTCACCGCCAGTTATAGTAATATTAAACACTTCTGCTTTACCTAACTTCCGAACAATGTCAACCGCATTCTCTTGCGACAGAGAAACATTTTTTGACAACTTGCTTTCATTTTTTTCCCTCCAAAAATTGTAACAATGCTGACAATAATGATTGCATAACCCTGTCACTTCAATTTGCGCGTCCAAGGGCGCTTTTAATCTCTTGTACATGACTATCCTCCTTCCAATTTAATTGTTAAGGTTCTTGCCAAAATTATTTGTTTCTATTTATGATTTTTATTTTCCGCTAAAAATAACAATAATTTAACTTTGCGTCAAATAGCTTGACAAACTAAAAAGTATTTGGTATTATGATAAGCGAAAATAAGTGAAAATAATAAATTATGGCGTCAAAATTAGCGTCATTTTATAACAAAAGTTTATGATAACACAAGAACAACTGATAAAAATCGGTCTGCCGTCCAGCCAGGCTAAAATATATTTATCCCTTTTGGAAAACGGCCCCCAATTTTTGCAGGAGGTCTCCAAAAGCACGGGGATCAAGCGCACAACGCTTTACGCTATTATTGAGAAAATGGTGGCTAAAGATCTGGTCGGCATTGAAGTTAAGCAAAAAAGGAAAAGATACTTTGCCGTAGATCCGGAATGTTTTTTATCACGCATGCGGGATCAGAGATTTTTTCTACAGGCTTTGATGCCCCAGCTTAAAACGCTTTTTGAAGAACAAGGAGCGGGCAGCCGAGTTCAAGTTTACGACACAATGGGCGGGCTTAAAAAAATATTGGAAGAAATAGTTTCTCTAAATCCTGAAAAAGAGGAGCTTTTAACCATTGAAGGCGACATTCGGCAAGCGCTTAAAATCGGTTTTGATTTTTGGAAAGAACTGCTGGCCAAAAAGAAAAAAATGGGAATTTCTTCCCGTACGGTTGTTCCCTCCGGCGAAAAAGATGAATTTGTTATCCGCGACCATAAAATTAAATTGCGAACCAGCGCTTTTCTGCAAGATTTTAAAATTATGCTGTATCTTTACGCCGACAAATCCGCCATAATAATTCCCGCAGACACTTTGTGCATTGTTATTGAAAATAAAAAGATCAAAGACGCTCTAACGGCTTTGTTTGAAATAATCTGGCGGAGATCTAAACCAATAAACTGAAAAGGTTCAAGGCTGGATCCATTGAACCCACAAAAGAATAATCAAAAACAAGTTTTTAAAAAACGGCTCTTCTGTAGAGCCGTTTTTAAATTTTTGCAAAAGTAGAAATTCAACCGCGGATAACCTTAAGCACTTCATCTCTCTTCTCTTCCATTAGCTCTTCAGTCCTGGCTTCCAAATTCAGCCGCAGTTTCGGTTCCGTGTTGGATCCGCGGACATTAAACCACCAGTTCTCATATTCTACCGTAATGCCATCCAGATCGTTCTGCTGTCCATTTTGATACTTATTTTTTATTTCTTCGATCTTCTCTTGTACGTCGTCAACGATCGAATTTATTTCCCCGGAATGGCAATATCTTTTGTGAGGTCTGACATATTCAGAAAAGGTTTTCCCTGATTCTGAAATTTCCTGCAATAATTTAAGAGTAACGATCATCGGCACTTCGTAGCATCCTTCTTTCATGTTCAGAAAAAAATGGCCTGACGATTCTCCGGCAAAGACCGCTCCTTCTTTGACAACCTGCGCCTTGATCAAAGAATGGCCAACCGGAGTAATTATCGGAATACCGCCGTTTTCTTTGATAATATCAAAGGTTATTCTTCCCGGACGAATATCATAGGCGATCTTCGCACCCGGATTTTCACGTAAAAATATTTTAGACAAGATCGCCCTCAAGATTCCCGGGTCAACTATTTCTCCCAATTCGTCAACAAAGAAAATTCTATCTCCGTCGCCATCAGTAGCAATTCCGATATCCGCTTTTTCTTCTTTCACTTTTTTCTGCAGATCCGCCATATTTTCAAACTTCAATGGGTCCGCTTCGTGTGATGGAAAAGTCCCATCCAATTGCCAATTTATTTTCACTAAGTTATGAGGCAAACGCCCAAACAACTCGTCAAAATATTGGGCGCCCATCGAATTGGCAGGGTCAATTACTATTTTAAAAGATTTGATCTTGGATAAGTCGACAAATTTCAGATCATGTTCTATGTGGTCTCTTAAAACATCTTTTTTAACTTCTATTTCCCCTTTTTCTTTATCGGGTGCTAAGTTTCCGCTCATCACTGAATCTCTTAGATCAAATATCCCCGAATCTTTGCTAACCGGCAAAGCTTTTTCTCTTACAATTTTAAAGCCGTTATACTCTTTTGGATTGTGTGATGCTGAGACCAATATCCCGCCGTCATAATTATAATGGGCCACGGCAAAATAAAATGTAGGCGTTGAGGATAATCCGATATCAATCACGTCCGATCCTCCGTCCGAAAGACCCTTCATAAGCTCCTTTTTTAGCGCAGGAGATGATAATCGCATATCCGCTCCAACAACAATTTTGATCCTACTTTTTTCATTCAATTCTTTTCGCCTCATTTTACTAAAAGCCAGTCCCAGATCATAGGCGGTCTTTTCATCAAGATCTTTTTTATAGACTCCCCTGACGTCGTAGGCTTTAAAAATTTCCGGTTTTGTATTCATGGATTTGATGAATTTTTACAAATTAACATCTATTTTTCTTTTGTCTTTGTCAATGATCGAAAGATCAATTAGGCAGTATCTCTCTGGAATAATATCCCAAATTTTTTCCGGCCATTCAACCAGCACACAATTTCTTTTGTTGCTAATAATCTCTTTCCAGCCAAGCTTCTCAATGTCATAACTATCCACGCGATAACAGTCAAAATGATAAACGTTTTCAAATTTTTCGTGCTTGATGCCGTACTTTTTCATTATAACAAACGTCGGGGACGTAAAAGGCCCTTTAGCGCCAAATGCCTTTAATATTCCTTGTGCGAACGTTGTTTTTCCGGCGCCTAATTCACCCCTCAAAAGAACAACATTGCAACCGCCAAAATATCGCGTGACTTCCCGCGCGACATCCCACATTTCTTTGTTGGTGTGAGTAAAAAACCGCTTTTTCATCATGTTCAAAGGGACTGCTTCCAAACTCGCACCAGCACGTAATTTTTGGTATGAATTAGTTTGGCAATAGTCCTTTAAATTATTTTCTGATCAATGAGCATTGCATGAAGCTCCCAGACATTTCCGGCTCCCATTGTAATAACAACATCATCTTGATTGATCTTATCTCTCAAATAAGCATAACATTCTTCAATGGTGGGAATATATTCAACACTTGGCTTATATTTCATGATCTTTTTAACAAGATCTTTTGAATGAATGTCCGCTGTATCTTTTTCTCTGGCTGAGCCATAAATATCAAGCACAATTACCTCATCGGCATTTTCAAAGCTTTGAGAGAACTCGTCCAATAACACTCGAGTGCGAGAATATGTATGCGGGTGAAAAACACATATCGTATTTCTACCGGGGTATCTTTCTTTAACGGCCGCCAGGGTCGCTTTTATTTCTTCAGGATGATGGGCATAATCATCAATAAGTATTGCGCCATTGCTTTCACCGATCAACTCAAACCGGCGCGCGGCGCCGCGATATTCTTTCAGAGATCTTATTATTTTATCACGATCAAGCCCAAGGTGATCACAGGCCGCAATAACAGCAGTCGCGTTAAGCAAGTTGTGTTTTCCCGGAATATCAAGAGATAAATTATCAGGAGTTTTAATAATCACAACATTCATCTTTTCGCATTCTTCTCTTAAATCATTTTCGAGCTGTTCATTGGCAAATATTCCATAAAAAATTACCCTGCACTTCGCTTTTTTAGCGATTTGAACAACATCAGCGCTTTCGCCCCAAGCTACAAGGAAACCGTGCCTGGGAATTTTTTTGATGAATTCTTCAAAAACTTTTTTGTAGCCATCAAATGTCTTAAAATAGTCAGGGTGGTCATAATCAATACTGGTCAGAACTACGCCAAGCGGATCATATTTTGAAAGTTTGTTTTGGTACTCATCGGCTTCAATTATAAAATAATTCGATTGTCCCAGCATTACGTTTGATTTGAGCTGTTTTACCTTTGACCCGATAATCGCTGTTGGATCCGCTCCGGCCTCCTTCATTGCAAGAGCAAGCATGGCGGTCGTGGTTGTTTTGCCATGCGTGCCGCATACCGCAATTCCAAAATGCGGCCTCAAAAGCAGACCAGCTAGCTCAGGATAAGAAATAATATCAATATTATTTTCTTTCGCATAACGAATTTCCCGGTTATTATTTTCGTCATATGTAGTGGAATGAATTACAAGATCAATTGGCATTTCCTTTTTCATGTTTTCAACGTTAAATCCCTCATAAAATCTAATGCCGAGCCGCTTTAAGGTTTCATCGGTAAAAAACGTTTCATCTACATCCGAGCCGACAACTTCTTTGCCTTGCGCGTGAAATATTTCCGCAAAAGCTACAACACCAGAACCTTTGATGCCGACAATATATATTTTTTTAATCTTTTTTAGATCAAGGCTCATAATTAGTTTGCATTATATTAGTTTCTTCTTTTCATAAGAAGCGCCGGAAATGTCTTAAGGATGATCTTAATATCAAGCCAAAGCGACCAGTTTTCGATATAGTAAGTATCAAGCCTTACTTCGTCTTTGAATTCAAGATCACTGCGTCCCGATATCTGAGCCATTCCCGTAATGCCGGGTTTAATAGTCAACACTCTTTTTTGATAGTCCTCATATTTTTCAACCTCGATCGGCTGGTGAGGCCGCGGACCGACCAAACTCATCTCGCCTTTTAAAACATTAAAAAACTGCGGAAATTCATCAAGGGAATAGCGCTCAAGAGTCGTGCCGATCTTTGTTCTGCGCGGATCATTCTTTATTTTATAAATCGGTCCGTCTTTAATAGACTGCTCTTCAATAAGCTTCTTTAAATACATCAGCGCTCTCCGATTATGTTCAGACGAATACTGTTGTCCATGGCAATACTTATTTTTAATATAGCGAAACTTATACAAATTAAAGTTTCCTTTGTGGCTAACGCGTTCATTGAAAAAAATAATTGGGTGTCTTGATTCAAGCCATATTAACAGCGCGATAGCAAGCATCGGAATGCCAAAAACAATAATCCCGGCCATAGCGCCTACAATATCAAATCCGCGCTTAAGAATTTTCCCCCAGCCATCAAGAGGCGTACTTTTTATTTTGATCATCGGCTCCCCTAAAAAAACGCCTAAATCTAAATTTGAGGTCTGCAGTAATGTTGGAACATACTTAAACTCTATTCTGTTTTGCATGCAGTACTCTTTCAGATTAAGCAATTTATCACGGCTGATATTCGGCGAACATTGGATGATCTCGTCAACACCATTGATCTTTTTGATGCGCTTTATGCGTTCAATGTCCACTTCATCAATATGCCCGATAACTTGATATCCGAGCTCGGGAGACATCTTTACCTTTCGCCTTAAAGAACTGCAAATATTGTTAGCTCCCACTACCAGTAATCTGTGAACGCCGATTCTCTTCCATTTCAATAAAAAACGCTGAAGAAGTCCCAGCGCAATTCGTCCCAATGAAACAAATACAACAATCATGGCTCCACCGCTTAAAATAATAAATCGTGAAGAAAAAAGTTCACGATTCAAGAAAATTACCACAATAACAATCATCAACCCGATAACTGTCGCTCGAAAAACTTGATAGATCTCTTTTGATATCCGCTTGGTCGCCCTAATGTTATACAAACCGTCGATAGCATACACAATAACAAAAAAGGCCGCAACCATTAAAACCATCTCGGCATATTGTCGGTTCCCAAGCTGATAAAGTATCGGATAGCTTTCTTGAATGCTTGGATTGATACGCAAAATATATGCCAAAAAGCCCGCAAGCATTATCATGAGATAATCAACCGGCACTTGTAACGCACTGAAGAATAATTCTGATTTCTTCATTTATGTCAATAGTTTTTAACATTTGTGATCAAAACGCGCACCCTGATTAATGATGTTTAATTGTACCACCGTTTTTGGCAAATCACAATATACTTCAAGGATCGTTCCCGAATGAATTTTGTTGACTCGGGAACAACTCCTCTATATTAAAAAGCAGTCCCGAACACTTGGGACTGCTTTTTGTCTCGTAAACGTAAGCCGGATTCTGTCGCACTTGCGCGCGTGCAGTCATTTATCTTTATCATACATTACTGTATGACTTGAGCGGCACTTCGCCACATCAATAAAACGTTCTATGTGCAAAATATGATCTTAACAGGTGCACAAAACTAAAAAAGGCTTGTGCTTGAGGGTTATCTGTTCCAATGATATGAGCGTTTTATTGATATGGCGACACGGCCTTGCACCAGACAGGGTTTACCATGTATTGTCATTGCTGACAAACAAGCATTGTAATTGATTGCTTTTTTAAAGAAGCAACAGTACCAATGCACTTTTCACCTTTTACCTGCCCCAGAGAATTGTCTCCAAAGCGGGATAGTATTGTCTCTGTGGCACTTTCCCTTGCATAGTGTTTCCACTATACCGGTCGGGGTTACCGACTGTCATTTTCCTGTTATGGAAATATTCCAAACGTGGAGGTGTCCGGACTTTCCTCTCAGTATTTAAATATACTGAGCGACTGCTGTAAAAAACGAGACAAGCCTATTAAATCACATTATTATTCTTTTGTCAACAGCAGCGATATTCCAACCATTTGGCAACACCACAAAAATGGGTTCTTAGATGCACTAAAGAGCTAATGTATTATTTTTCCCAAATATCCACTTCCATACCTGATAACATCTTATAGAGCAAGTTGAGCGGCAGGCCAACCACATTGTAATAATCGCCCTCGATTTTTTCTACAAAAACAGCTCCCCTATCTTGAATGCCAAAAGCACCGGCTTTATCTAGCGGCTCATTTGTATTGACATAGTTTTCAATTTCTTCTTTTGACAATTTTTTGATAAAAACCTTGGTTGCCAAACTTTCGGAAATAATATTTTTCCTTTTTGTATCCATTATTGCCACTCCTGAAATAACTTTCAAAACTTTTCCGCTAATTTGTTTGAGCATTTCCCGGGCATTATCTTTTGTGCAAGGCTTTCCCAATAATCTGCCGCCTAAAACAACAAAGGTGTCCGCTCCAATAATAATTCCGCCGCAATTTTTAGCCGCATCTTTAACTTTTTGTTCAGCCAAATGCTTGGCCAGCTCTTTCGGCGCTAAATTCAAATTCATTTCCTCCGTATAATCACTGGGAACCGATTGAAATTTTAAACCGATGTTTTTTAAGATCTTGATCCGTCTTGGCGAAGTAGAAGCTAAAAATATTTTTTTAGATGCCATAGTTGTTTGGTTAAAAGAATTATTTCCTGTAGAATTCGTCAGCGCTATTTATAATTTGAAAAAGTATAAACAACGCTAGAGCTTCTTACAACTTAATTATAGCATTATCATACCATTCTCTCACTATTCAATACTTAAGGAACTTTATTCAAAATCCCCTGACAAAACCGCAACTTTTGCAATTTTGATAAGAGAGGCAAGGAGAATTTGTTAAAACTCCTTGCCGTTTTAATTGGAACTATCTAAGAAATTAGATGCTGGAGCATACCTCGGCCATGTATGAGGTTACGATTACAGGATCATTCTGGGAAATCTTATTCAGAGAAGCTGTTGCAGCTATAATCTTTTTTAGATCTCTGGATTTAATTACATCAAGTATTGGCACATATGACAGTAACTCCTTTACCGCTTGCACACTCTTAGGCAAATCCAAGGCATACCCGGCTTCATCAGCTGTTCTTCCCGTGTACCTGCTTGGCTCGCCATAAAAGATGCTGTATCTGGCTACAATAGCGCCCGTATCGCATTTTTTATACTCTAACATTCCATTTTCAACACTCTCAGTGGCACCGGCGATGATCAGATCCGGCATATTTCTTTCCAGGTCCAAGGTACTTATGGCATCACAGCATCCACTACCGTCCCATTGAGGAGTATGCAAGATCACTTCGTAAGCTTCAGAGCTGATCTTCTTAATTCCACAAAGGTTATCCGGATCAAAACCGAATTGTTCCATTTGTACTTCTATATTCTCGTTTGTCAGCCATTCATATGCGCATCCTGTTAAGTAAGGTGATACAATCAAAACATTAAATGATTTTCTATCCATTTCTTTCTCTCCTTTAGTCCCAGCATTCATGTTCATCAAATTCATCTTCCGTTTCATCCGGATGAAGCTCGTTATAATCTCCGGAGAATGCCTCTAATTGTTCCTTGCATTCTTCGCATACATCATCATACCCATCCCATTTTCTTTTCGGAAACTCCTCTCCGCACAATTTACATTTTTTTTCCGTGTCACTGCTCATCATTTTTCCTCCTGCTTGATATTTTTTGGATAGTTGATTGTTCTCTTCCGCCGTTATAGAAGCTCAAATCCTCTTACTTTTTCCAGTACGGAGAATATGTTTCGCGAAACATATTCTTCCGCAGATCCACTGCAAATTCTCGGTGTAAAGGAATCATAAAATTGGCTGAATACTTCCAATCTCAGTATTCCAATAATGTCAACGGACAGTCCGGCTGAACCCATAGACCTTGGGTTGCACTTAAAACGAACCTTCACGGACCTGCCCTTGATATTTTTTTTCAGGGTAGGAATAACATCCGTCCTAAGGATCTTGAGCTCCTTCTTATAAGCATCATTCTCTCCATAAAAAAACCATTGTTTGACTCTTTCACCGCCAAACTGTTGTTCGCAGTTTCTCACGGCATTTACCACTTCGTCCCAATCCGACGATTCAATCTCCACTTTGGTCGGTTCGGGACGAGGATCTCTCTGATACTCTTCGGCTTGAGTTTCTGTGGACAATCCAAGCAAACCCATATTCTTCTTTCTCCTTTTTTGATTGATTCTTTTTGATTCTTTCTTCAACATTCTTTTGTCAAAGAACACCTTGATTTCGTCCTGTTTTGCCAACCTCCTCTTTTGGCTCTAGATTTGGACTCATCAGTGCCGGCCCTACCGACAGATCAGGACATAAAAAAACACCTCCCGAAAGGAGGCGATTTTTGAAAACATTATCTTGATTATTTGGTTGTTTATACTTTAACTTACTTTTAATTGATCTTAAAAAAACAACCCCTTTTAGGAATTGCAATATTTTCTCCCCGTACTTTTTTCCAGATTTAACTGTAATAATGTAGCACATAATCCTCTTTTTACTCTCAGCCAACTATTATACATGTAATAAAAATCTTGTCAAGGCCTGACCTAAACTTTTGAATTTCCAATATGAATCCGGAAATTCGAGTCTTTAGCTTAAATAAAAGACTGTCGCTCCCTACCAGCTTAATCGTCGGTAGTTTTCTGTTAGCTTAAAACCAATTTGGAATACTGTTCTGAAATTGCCCGTTTTTATGAGCAGACAAACAAAAAAATACGCTCAACAAAATTGATTTTGAAAGAACTTTCTTAATTCTTCTCCGATATCTTCGCGCTCAATTGCATATTTCATTGTGGCTTTTAAATAATTCAGCGGATCACCGGTAGTAAGCCACTCTCCATCCTCAACTTTCTTTGCATAGAACTCTCCTCCTTGTTCAACATATTTTTGTATTGCGTCCGTTATCCATAATTCCTTCCCTTTTCCTAACGGAGTGTTCTCAAGCACACTAATAATGTCTTGATTCAGGATCATTCTTCCAAAATCAGCATAGCGTGAAGGAGTTTCTTCAACTGACGGTTTTTCAACTATACCTTCGATTTGCATCGTTCCTTGTTTAAGTTTGACAATACCATAGCGAACAACTTGCTCTTTTGGCACTTCTTGTACGCCTATCATGAGATGCCCGGTTTTTTCATAATCTTCAACCATTTGCTTGGTAAAAGATACTTTTGATTTAACCAGATCATCTCCCCACACAAAAACAAACGGCTCATTTCTTACAAGACTTTTCGCCGAAAGTACGGGAACACCATTGCCGTACCGAGGTCCTTGGCGAACATATATAAAATTCGCCATTTCTGCAATTCTCTTTATTTCTTTTAGCGCATCGTTTTTCCCTGATTGCTTGAGATCATGTTCCAGCGCCCAGCTGTGATCAAAATGATCTTCGAGCGGTTTCTTGTCCCACTTTGTCACAAGAATTATATCTTCAATTCCGGCTTCTACAAGCTCCTCGACAACCAGCTGAATAATGGGCTTATCAATAATCGGCAGCATTTCTTTAGGCATTGACTTTGTGGCCGGTAAGAGCCGAGTACCCGAACCGGCTACAGCTACAATGGCTTTTTTTATCTTCATCGTATTGTTTTGGTAATTATTACTACTGGTTTCAAATTTAAAATAAGCTTGGCATTACCTATAATCCCTTGATCCCCATTTTTCATTCTCTGCTTTTATTAAAACGCATTAAGGCTTAAAATTACTGCCGCTTACAAAAAATAAACTTTAAGTGTTAATGGTTTGTATATTTTTATTCTGTCTTCTAAATAAAACGCTCTTGGCTATATTTTTCAGTTCTGCGTTAAATTCCTTAATTGCGCTGTCAATAATTGGATCGAACTTTTTATGCATTTTCCGATCCTTCACAATATTCCCGGCTTCAAGCAATGAATCAAAAGTTCCGGCATCGAGCCACACTCCCCTGAGCTTTTCTACTGCTAAATCTCCCGTTTTTAAATATTCATTATTGATATCTGTTATTTCTATCTCACCACGATCTGACGACTTAAGGCTTTTAGCAATTTCAACAACACGAGAATCATAAACATATGCTCCCGTCACACAATAATTGCTCTTGGGTTTTTGAGGTTTTTCCTCAATTGAAATTGCTCTCAAATTTTTATCGAATTCTACGACACCATAGCGTTCAGGATCCGGCACCTCTTTTACAAACACCATGCCGCCTTTTTTGAAACTGCCAATTTTCTCATAGAGATCATCTTCAAAAATATTATCACCTAAAACAAGTGCTACATCATCATCATCAATAAAATCTTCTCCAATGATAAACGCATCTGCCAGCCCTTTTGGAATTTTCTGCACCATAAATTCAACCTTTACATCATGTTTTTGAAAAATAGATCCCAATAGATTTAGAAATTGCCCTGAGTTGTCCGGTGCAACAATAATTAGAACTTCTCTAATACCAGCTTTGATCAGAACATTAAACGGATAGAAGATCATTTGTCGGTCATAAACGGGTAAAAGCTGTTTGCTTGTCGTGGCAGTCAAGGGAAATAGCCTTGTAGCAGTTCCCCCCGCCAGAATAATGCCTTTCATTTTTTTAGTTTCATAGTTCTAGCCCCGATAATATCGAGAGTTAAAAAGTAAAAACATAATTTCACACTGGTTCGCTATGGCTTCAAGAAACATCCTTTCTTCCAATGAAAATCGCTTTGTATCAGCATGGGACACAAAAATAAATGTCTTTATATAAAAATTCTCAGCATCGGAATAAAAAATGTTCATTTCGCCTCTTCCTTTTTTCTCTTTAGCATTAAATCTCTGAACAAGTTCGCTATTTCCAATTGCCATTTCATGTTTGTTGCTTTTTTTAATAAATTCAGTGTGCTCACTAAGAGTCCGTTTGGTCTTTAAATCCACTGTTCTCAGTGAGACTTCTTCTTCTTTTGTTATACTATTTACAATACGAAGCAACTCAGTATACATTTCATGGAGTTGATTCTTCGTTGACGGAACCCGCATTACTTCAAAAAGAGAACGGATCATTGATATCTGAACATTTACTTTCCCAAGATACTCCAGGGAACTTAACAGTTCTCGTTCTTTCTTCTTAAATTTTACATTTAGCAGGGCCGCATCTTCTTCCCTCTTCTTTATCTGTGCGTCATAATGGCGAAAAATAAAAATTGTCGCGATCATCTCAATACCAAGAAATATCCCTTCAATTCCCTCTTCTGCGATCATTTCCGTTCCCTGAGTGATGAAAAATGGGGTAGAAACTACTATAACAAACAGAGTGATGAAGTTAAGCGCGAGAATTATCTTGGCTTTTTGTAAGCGAGTAACATGCATTTTTCCTGTTGCCCCTTTGTTAGGAATGGTCTCTATTAATGGAAATTAAGTTTATACGTAAAACTAACACATTATTTTGAAATTAACAATAAAAATCTCAGTATGGGATTATTTCCAATATACACATTTCTATTGTATCCATATTGTACGCTTTTATTGCGCCTTATTCAATAAACCTTTCATTGGCACATTGACAATCATCTTAAGAAACGTAATGATGAACAGTGAATATAGAATAATAAATTCGACATAAGTCTTATGAAAATTGGAATTGTTGGATTGCCCAATGTTGGAAAGTCCACATTATTTAAGGCTCTTACAAATATTCAGGTAGATATCAATAACTATCCATTTTGTACGATCGAGCCTAATGTAGGCATCGTTGAGGTTCCTGATCAACGAGTCGACGCTCTTGCAAAACTTTCTAATTCAAAACAAAAATTATTCGCTACAGTTGAATTTGTTGATATAGCCGGGCTTGTTAAGGGCGCGGCTGAAGGGCAGGGCTTGGGCAATAAATTTTTACACAATATTCGGGAAGTTGACGCAATCGCGCATGTCGTAAGAATATTCGAAAATAAAAATATCGCCCATATTCATAATGCGATCAATCCAAAAGAAGACATTGAAGTCGTGAACACGGAGCTTATTCTCGCCGACATTGAAACTGTTGAAAAACGGCTGACGAAACTTGACAAGGAGACTCGCGCAAATGACAAAGAAAAAATGAAACAGCGTGAAATTACACTTAAGCTGAAAGAAATTCTTGCTCGAAATGATCTTGATGAAGTGCGTAAATTTGTAAAAAGCATCGGAAAAGATTTTGACTACATTTATAGTCTGCATCTTTTGTCATTCAAGCCGATCTTTTACGTGTTCAATACGAATAATCCGGAAAAAATTGAAGAAGAGCTTAAAAAGTATGAAATGGAAACATACATACGTACGCATGGACAAACATATGTACCGCTTGACATAAAGATCGAGGAAGAGCTTTTAGAGCTTTCTGCTAAAGACAAGGCTGAGCTTAAACTTAGATCAGAGTTGTCCGAATTGATAAAAAAAAGTTATGACATGCTTAGCTTAATGACCTTTCTCACAACCGGAGAAAAAGAAAGCCGCGCCTGGACTATTCCAAAAGGCTCTACTGCACCGCGCGCAGGACGCGCCATCCATGGTGATTTTGAAGAAAAATTTATCCGCGCGGAAGTGATCAACTACGAAGATCTGATCAAAATTAAACCGGAACAAAAAACCTGCCCCAACTTAATGAAGCAGGCTCGTGAATTGGGTCTTATGCGCACTGAAGGAAAAAATTATATCGTTCAAGATGGTGACGTTATCGAATTTCTTATTTAACACTAATAGCACTGAGGATGCTACTCACAGTACGAAACAAGCCTCGACGAGATTTGCTGAGGCTCATAAATTTTAGCTACTGGAAACAATCTCTTATCCTTCAAGAAAATCGTTCCGGATCAAGAACATACATCGCACCAATTTCGTAAAACAGCCCGTCAACTGGCATACCGACTCTGACATTCTCACTCAGTAAAAATTTCCATCCGACTTTAATAAAAGGAATGCGCACAATTTTTGCACCGCCTTTTTCGACATCAATAGTTACTCCGCAAAAATAGATGTCTTGGGTTCGTGAAGGAATGCTGCACCCTTGATATGATAAGATATCAACCATAAGAAACAACACTTCTTGTGTAGTCTCTGTTCCGGCATACTTCACATACAACAACATTTCCCAAAGTTCATTTGTAAAGAGCAAGAGAGATTTTTCCTTAATTTCTCTTATAGGTAGAAAATCTTTGCTATAACAGGAGTGCTGCAGATCTTGTATCTGAATCAAAGAACCGGTTTTTGACAACATGATCAACCTCCTTCTGAATTGTTTTTTCGTATCCCGGGCAGGATTCGAACCTGCGACCTAGAGCTTAGAAGGCTCCCGCTCTGTCCAACTGAGCTACCGGGACAATAATGGTTATGATATATTCGATCCGGCGTTCAACTAAATCACGGAAACTTTAAATAAAAGCGCCCTCCAAAGAGGGTAACAAAAAACTACTTTTTAGTCAAAGATTTTATTGCACTGTCTTTTCCGTTTCTTCTGGAACATTCTCCGTATCATCTGTTCTTTCTTCCGCTTTTCCTTCACTACTAGATTCATTCGGCTCCGCAACAATATCTAGTGGATCTTTTGGATCTTCAGGATCTATTTCCCAAAAAAGTTCTCTTTGATCTCCAAAAAACGGGGGGTCATCAAAGCGCTTTCTACTTTCCTGAAGAATTGTGATTACATCTTCTGTTCTCGATTTCATCTTCGGATAATTCTCCTTTTCCTGCTCAATACGAACTAAGACTTCGTTCGACGGTACAGGATTCTGAAAACAATTCCACCATGTCCACAACGAGACAATTAGAATACCAACAAAAAACAATATTGTGAAGTACCGTGTATTCAAATTGATATATGAACCGACTGCTTCAAAAAATGCAGCCACTTGCTCTATTATTTTTTTTGTGTCTACTTTTTGCATAGTTTTACCGGAATAAACGAAATAAGAATTTTCCCTTCCGTATAACTTGGGAGCCTATCTTCATCGGAAACCAGCCCCTTTGACCTTCTGCTCTTATCAATTACAACTGATTCGATCTGAAAAACATACGGTAAATTTTCCAATTTATAGATAAACTTAAGAAATGATCTATAGTTTCCTTTTGTTGTAACTAATAAGTTGATTCTACTTTTTTCAAGTTGTTCTTGGCGTTTTTGTTCTTCAATTGCTTTTTTATCTTGTCCAATAGCCGATACCTTGGCTCTTTTGGGGTCTGCCGTTTGATATTTAATTTCGACATCATTTCCTGCCTCACCTCCGATTGCTTCAATTCTTTCAATAAACATTACTTCCGCTCCACTTTTGATGAGAGCGTTTTCGAGAAGATCTTCGTTGTCCTTAATGTTTACCAGAAGATCAGAATAGCTTTTTGCTTTCGCAGCGTCTTGCTTTATTGACTCGAAATGGAGCTTATCTTCTTCAAATTCATCTTTCGAACTATACACTTTATTTATGCTGGGGATAATAACAAAGAACATAACAAGCCCGATAGCAGCGCACATTACCAGTAAGGTGGTGAAAATAACTTTTTTTGTTTTACTGATTTCGTCCTTTTCGTCCATAGTTTTATTTCTTTATTACCGCTTTGAATTCAAAATCAATGTTTTCATTCATAACAAGGTTAGAGATCGGCGATTCAACATTAGTAAACATTTCATTTTTCTGAAGTTTTTTCTCAAATAGCAACAATGACTGCCGGTAGAAAGCAAACCCGCTGAGTTCAAGCACTTCGTCATTATCTTTAGATTTATAAATTGATAATTTTTTTCAAATAGATATCGTCAGGCACGCTACAGTTAATTTCATTGATGACATTCCAATAGCTTTTCTTGGTGGCTAAACCGCTTCTGATTTGTTCTGCATATTTACTGTATTGCTTTATCTCATTTTGAGACTTTCGAACTTCTTTAAATGAATCCGAATGAGTAAATTGAGTGGATTCCTTGTCGAAAACATCTTTCTGGATCATGATTGCTTGGTTACAGAACTGTAAGAATACCCAAAAGACTCCAAGCGAAAATAACGCAGTTGTTCCAATTTTGAAAATTATTCCGACGATGCGTAAACCTTTTAGTTCATCCTTTTGTTCCGGCGGAAGAAGATTAATATTGATTTCCATGATCGCAACTTTTAAGAGCTAAACCGATAGCAGTGATATAACTTTGTGCTTCTTCTTTTGATATCGGCGGAATTCCTTTTGCCAGATTAATGTTTTCCCAGGGATTTCCTTGTATAACTTGTCTTCTGAGATGGATAGCCAAATATGGCAATAAACCTTTAAAATTGGATCCTCCGCCGCACAAGATCACTTTTCTTACTTTCTTTTTTGAGCTACTGCTAAGATTTTCATTATAAAAATTGATCGTTTTCTCAATTTCCTGAATTAAGGTCGTCAAAAGCGGACTATAAAAACATAACGCTTCTTCGCGCTCTTTTCTATTTGATCCAAGCCCAACCTTTGTCTTATAATGCTCCGCTTTATCCCATTCAATTTCATAATATTTCGCTACAGCATCCGTGAACATTTGTCCTGAAATATATCCGCTTGAAGAAAAAACCGGATATCCATTATGAAAAACAAAATACCCTGTTCCCTCGATTCCAATATCAACAACTAGAACAGGATCATTTTCATTTTGGGGCAGAAGGCTTCTTTCTACAGCAATTGAATCTGCTTCTAAAATACAAACGCGCAAATCAGTATGTTCAATTGCTTCAATAAGACTGTCAATTATCCGTCTTGGTGAAGCCGCAACGAGAACTTTCATTTCTTTGTTCTCCTTTTTAACAATTTGCCAATCATAATACACCTCATCCACCGAAATAGGAATATTTCTTTCAACTTCCCATTTAATCGTTTCAGCAACCTCTTTCTCTGTCATTGTTGGAACGTCAATGATCCGAAGAAAAACTTTATTCTCCGGAATGGACAACGCAACAACACTTCCTTTGATCTTTCTGGCCGTATTTGACGCAAGAGCATCCTTGAGCACTTCTGAGAACTTATCCTTATCTTTGACTTCAAAATCATCAATTACTCCCCGCGGAAACTTTTTTTTCGCCCATCCTATCACCTTATGCTTGCCCTTTTTTTGTTCGACCTGAAAGATCTTTATGTCTTTGTTATTGATATCAACATTAAATATTCGCGGTTTGAAAAAATAGGCAAGGTAGTGCTTTATAATTGAAAACTTCATGTTTTTTTGTTTATAGATCTTCCCATAAATCAAGCTCATATTCCGTCCCGCTCGGAAAATATGGCGGGGGTGTATAGAGCAAATTGTTGTCAAAATAAAGATTTCTGGTGTTATATCCTGTTCCATCTGTCCATGCAAACCCGTACCGCTGATTCGTCGCGATTGATCCATAAACGGTGATTTCGTCTTTATGATTGTTACAATACCAATTCCGCCCTACCCTGCCGTTTTGAGCCAGTAATGCCGCATCAATTTGCAAGTTATCTTCAGAATAAAGGCCTATTGAAATATCTTTTTCAGAAATTAGTCCGATAACATCCTGCCCGTCTGTATTCGTGTATGTAATATCATTATTGATATAAATATCCGTGTCAGTCCCAGAATCGAGATCAGCGGACGCAATCGTCAAGTGCGCCGTATCAATCTGCCCATCGACCCATAGATGGTTCTCTACAAAGATAAGCCCGTTGGACGGAAAATCAAATACCTCCGCGTCTGACTCGTCATTAATGAGATATGATGAACTTCCATAATTAAGAACACGCCTGACTTCAACTTTGTCATCTGTTCGTAATGTTAAATGATATCCTCTTACCGGAACATCCATCGTTGAACATTCATAGCTCCAAAGCGGAGGCGGCCATCCTGTCCATACCCATCCGCACGACTCGGTTTCATACATCTCTTCAGCAAAATATAAACCATCCGAGCTCGCTTCAGATTGAATTAGCGCCAGATCCGTTGTTACTCCGTTAAAATCAACTGCCGGAACAGGAAATTCTTTTCCGGCTAAAAAAACCTCATCTTCATTGGGCTGGGATGTCCAAACACCAGGCTTGGTACTGCCTGTATCAGGGTTAAGATAGTCTTCTACTGCGGAGGTAACAAGATTATTTGCCACACCGTCAAACCTAATCCCATTATTCGAATGGATTGGTCCCTGCACGTTTGTTCCGGATCCAAACCGCATTACATCGTTCGCAAGTACCGAATATTCACTCCACGAGGGTCTTCTGAATCGAACTTTTACCGCTTCGGTAACTCCTGTATGTCGATACGTCCATCCGGTCGACGTAACATTTACAATTGTTGAATTCGGATTGGTAATCTCCACTCCAATACGATAACGGCCAATCGGCGTCCCATCCTTTTCCGTCACTTCGACTTCGTGCGGAGAACCAAGACCATATGTGCTTCCTGACTCCCAAAAATCTTTGATCTGTTGGGCATTCTTTCCGTCTAAATTTTGGGCCAGGTACCATTTATAAAAATATATTCCGGTTTCAGCAAGCTGAAGAGCCTGCTGATGCGAAGCTTCATCGGAACTTCTGCGCTGAGAAGATGCTACAAATACCAGAAGACCGGCCAGCAATGTAGTAACAGCCGCCGTAGCGACTAACAAGTACGCAGCAATAAAACCTTTATTTTGCCTTGTTTTTGAAATGTTTTGATATTTTTTTTTCATTTCTTTTTTATTTTTGTATTGTTTTTGACTTCCTCAAATGTTGCACGGCCGCCGTACAACTATTAGTATGAGTATTGTACAATATCAACATTTTTTAAAACGAGGTTCTAAAATGATAGAATGATCTATTTTTACATGTGGCACATTTGTGAAAATATTCCGTCATCATTTCCTTCAAAAACATTTTCAAATAATGTGATAGAACTTGAGAAATAATCCATTGGCGGCGTTCCTCCGCTCGGTCTGCTGCAGCATAGCCCAAAATCAGAATTTTTACGGATTGAATTGTTAGCCACTAATATCTCACCGGGAGGATTTTTACCCCGATATTGGGCGTTGATTCCGCTTCCCTTATTAGATTTAATTTTATTATCTTTAATTTTGAGCTTCGCTCGACGCACTTCAAATTCAATGCCGCTTTCACTATTGCCATAAATTTCATTATCATAGATCTTGCCCTTTACTCTTGACCGCAGATCAATTCCCTCTTCATCGTTATCATAAATTTCATTCTCCTTGATGAATATTTTGCGTTTTCGAATATACAGAGCTTTTCCGTCTCCGTCGTATACTTTGCTGTCTTCAAGCGTAAAGATCTTTTTATTATTGCGATCGGCTTTAAGAACTTCAACTCCGATCTTATCTGATTTTTTTATTTTGCATTTTTTTATTGTTGCCTTGCAATTCTTATCCACAAGAACCCCTGTTTTGCCATACTTTACAGTAAGATTCTTGATCTTGGAGCCGTTTTTCATTTTCACGGCGTAAGAAAACTCATCGCCGGAAGAATCTTTGCCATAAATAATGGTCTTATTCTTATCTTCACCATATAATTTAACATCCTCCTCAATTTCCACTTTTTCATGATACTGGCCATTGTAAACAAATACTTTTCTGTGATTCTCACTTTTATTTGAAGCCGCTTCGACTCCTTCGACAATTGTGTTGTAAGGATGATCTTTTGTTCCATCTTCAGTGCCGGTATCATTGTCTATATCAACATATACATCATAACTCCTTCCATATGCCACTATTGGAATTACAAGCATTACGAACACAAAAACAATTTTTTTCATATTTTTTATAAAGGATTGTTTATAAACTAGCCGCGTCGTTCGCGAGCGACATGGCTAGCTTCCTGCCTCATCAGCCTCGCCCCGCCTTCCGCGAAAGGCGGGATAGACAGACATCACTAAGAATTAGCATTTAGTGAGAATTAGTTCAAAAAAAGCCCTATAAAAGAAATTATATAACAATTAAAGCATACTATATCCATTATGTAAATCATAATTTTATTTTCAGTGGATTGGATTTGATTTTTCCGGCTTTTTACCATGAAGTTCCACAGGATATGGAGCTTTCAAGCAGGCTCTGAAGTTTTTCTGGCGCGTAAGTAAACCTCTAAAGAACAAGTATTTAAGATCTTCGCCTCCGCAAGCCAAAAAAGAAAAGGCTTTTCAAAATAAAAGCCCTTCGTTATAAATCCGGCTTGGAGCTTGTTTTAAAAGCCTGCTTCCCACTATCTGCCTGCCGATAGGCAGTAGGCAAAAAAGAGATTCCTGGAACAGGCTCTTATTGCTCTTGTACAATAATGTTGGAAACTTCAAGCACGTTTTCCTCTATTTCAGATACAGCCACTTTAGAGAAAAGCTTCGCGGTCATTTCGTCTCCAACTTGAATAAGAGCCAGATCGCTTCTTCCGACAAGTAATTGTACTTTAGAGAATGTTCCGTCCCCACGATCAGTCTCGATCGTGACAATGTTATCTTTAATTGTCAATACTGTTCCGGTGATCATGTCTATGCTCTTCTCCATCGCCTGCCGCTCGCCGCCTGGCCGAATAACGGAATATATCTTGCTGGCTTGATGATTTCTGTTTTTAATTCTTTCTGCTTGCAATTCCAATGCAACAATCCCAAAAGCAATGTACGCAGAGAGAATTACGCCAATCGTTATAACAACAAACAACCCAAAAGATTTGTCAATTGCAAAACCATTTTTATTTTTCATTTTTTTATTTTTATTTTCTTTATTGGGGCTGTTCCCCAGCTAGCTTAATAATAACATTGCGCGATATTTATTGCAATATCTACAGCCTGCCTGATCTTTGCGAGGCTTTTTCTATTTTCAAAAGTTGAAGAAATCATTATCCAAAATGAGCTTTATTATGAAAAGCAAAGCTAAGTGAATGGGATAAAACCAATAAAAGAAATTTTTTGGCAAATGAATATTGATCTTGATTGCCGGAAAACCCAATATCAATCCTATGCCGAAAAGAGAGTACATTTGCAAGGGAGCGTTCGTAGCTAAAGCAAATAAAAACGTTGCCATTAACTGGAATAAAATAACTAAATGTTTCTTTTTAAAAAAATAGAAAGAAAAGATCAGCAAGATCCCATATAGGCCATACTCTACCGGGAGTACAACTGAAGTAATAAGAGGAAGAAGCATTAAAAAATAGCGTTTTGTATCAAAAAAGAACAGTGCTAGCAATCCCAAAGCAAGAGTGAAAATTATATTAAGCTTGTCAAGAAAATCGAAGGCGAGCATAAAAGGGATTTGGGAGACAATTCCGAGTAATATGAGCCTGAAAAAATATTTCTTTAGATCGGAAGTAAAATGATACCCTTGCGCGATACTAAAAGCAAAAACCGGAAATGCCAACCTTCCGATGATTCTCGGCAGAGCCGCGCCCGGGAAAAACATAAATCCGACATGATCAACAAGCATGGTGATCATTCCCACCAGCTTCAAGATGTCGCCTTGCTCTTTGGTTAATAATTTTATCGGCACATGAACATTTGAGATATTCTGTTTTTTATGAGGCATCCTTTATAAATAAATTACTCTTGCAATTTGCCAATCCCCACAACTTTTCAGTTTGATTCCTGAGTGCCGCCCCGATCAGAAATGGCAGGAATAAAATTACAGCCCCTTGAACATTGGCATTCCTGTTGATGGATTTACCGGAATATAAATAGTGCCTTCGCGATCCTTGAGCTCCCTAATGTAAAGATAGTTCAAGTAATTCGGAGTCAGGCTTTCATTGATGATCCTTTGGGCATCACGCTGTCCGGCCGCCTCTATTCTTTTTCTCTCAGCCTCTTTGGTTTCCTTTTGCAGAACAAAATCATATCTTTGCGCTTCTTGTTCCGCTGTAAGTTTTTCTTGGATAGAATTGGATAATTTGGACGGCAAATTTACATTCCGCAACAAAACCTCTTCTACTACAATGCCACGCGGACTAATATCCTTTTTTAATTTCTCTAAGATCTGTTCCGCCGTTTCTTGCCTTTTTTCCGAATAAATGTCTTTGGCTTCATAGTTAGCGACAGTTTCCCTGATTCCGCTTCTTATACTTGGACGAATTATTTTTTGGACGTAATCAAGCCCGACATTTTTAAACACTTCCGATGCTTGATCCTCTTTCAGACGGTATAGAACGGTCATGTCCAAATCAACCTCAAGTCCTTCCCTCGTTAACGCTTTGATCGCGTCAGCACCTTCAATATCACCTTCCCCTTTCGTGATGCTCATCGTATATTCTTCCGTTCTTATGCTCATTTTAGTAACCACTGCCAATGGATTTTTCAGATGAAACCCTGATGACAGCTCTTTATCTTTCACTTTTCCAAAAAGATGATAAACACCGGTTTCACCGGCAGGAATGATCACAATAGAAAGAACCCCGACTATCAAAAAGAATAAAATGATCAAAATGACACTGCTTCTTTTTTTGAGCTTCCTGAGATCAAAACTAATATTCGGATTTACATTTATTGTGTTGTTTTCATTCATAGACTTTTTTTTGCCGATCATAACCGCAAAAGGCAGAACAAGAGCGGCAAGGATTAAGAAGGGAATAATATTCTTTCCCAACGTTAAAATTAAAAATAGAAAAAAGAAGATCAAAGGTACCAGTAAATGCGTTTTTTGCCTCATAAATTATTGCTTTAATTGTCAAACTAATTGGATTTAAAAATTTTATAATTAAAGTTAAACTCTTCTCCGTTTCTTATTAACGAGTATAACATAGCTTTTACTAAAAAATAAAGCAGAGTTTTTAGACTCTGCTCTTAATTTTGCAATAATGTTGTATTAGACTTTCAAAGCTAGGTTGGTAAATTCCGTGCTAGCCATTCTACTGCTGTACACTCTTTCCCTCCTTATTTCCTGCAGATACTCATAAGTTACTTCGGTAAAGCGCTTAATAAATTCGCGCTCTAGAATTTCTGTGTCAATATGATAATCATCGCCGTATTTCTGCTTTAAACTGTTGTTGGCCATAAGCAATTTCCAAATTTTTGATCCCGGAAGCGGCGTACAAATATTCCAATAGGAAATCTCAGTTTGACATAATTCACGCACTTGATCACTGATTTGAATTGTTTTTTGAATTGATACTCGAGTCTCTCCGATCAATCCTAAAACATACGCGTCAGCTAGAGAAATATTGGCCTGGCCAAGTCTTTTAGCGGCTTTTAATATTTCTTTGCCTGAATAATTCTTGCCATTCTGTCTGATAACCTTCTCATCTCCCGATTCAATCCCAAGTAGTACGGTTTTAACTCCTATCTTCTTTAATAGCAAGATATTTTCTTCTGTCATATCTTCCACCCCGGCATAAACACGAAGCATGGGAACAGGCTTGCCTCTTTTTTCACAAAGATCAGCAAATTTTCTTAGCCACGCGCCACATATGTAATCATCGCTAAAATCAACAATGCAATCAATATGAAATTCTTGATGAAGACTGCTGTACTCATCCCAAGCTTTTTCAGGAGTGTAAAGACTTAGGATCTTATCGATCCGACTGCAAAAACTACAGCCTTCCCCGCGTACTCTCTTGGGACATCCTCTTTTCGTATAAACATTGGTTGGTCTGCTATAACCAAAGTTTCCGCCCGTATCTCTTTGGAATATTTCAATATGACGCTCAATATGAACACCCTTTAAAGACCTGCTTGGAACCGGCATTTCTTCCAAAGAGATATGATCAATGTCGGTAGGCATATGTATCCTTCCTTTTTTATCTCGATACGCCAAATTTGGAACCTCGTTAAGCAGCTTGTTTTCCGCTAGCGCCAACATGGCTTTTTCCCCTTCAAACATCACTACGAAATCAATGTTTTTATTGCCACACAAT
>DAOUPS010000033.1 GCA_030626045.1 bacterium
ATAAATTAAAATGAAAATAGTCAATCACATTATACACTTGACTACAAGTACTACGCTCGACTTCATTGATGTTACCGATAAAAAGCGGCTCTGCCTCTTGAATAATTACTGCCATTGTTGTGTGCAATGACTGAATATTCACGACTCCGTTTTGCACACTATTCTTTTTGATTATTTCTTTAACTTTATCGGTAACATCAATGAAGTCGAGCGTAGTACTTGTAGTCAAGTGTATAATGTGATTGACTATTTTCATTTTAATTTATTTTTAATCTGTTTTTCCATGCAAGTGTGCTTTCCATTGTAGCAAACACCTTACCGATGTCAAAGGGCTCGTTTTTTTTGCCCAGCATGCGTTTTATTAAAAACAAGCTCTTTCTGGAAGTTTGTCTGAACAAGTCAAGTTTTAATATAAATTACTTTCAATTGGCTTGACACGACCTTGTCCAAAGTTATATATTTATATAGTTGCTTTCGAATATCGTTTCGCAATAAAGTTTCGGTATTTCAGCAGAAAACGTATTTTGGGACAGTCCTGGTATGCATATCTAACAAGGAGGAAGAAAAAATGGTACACAGAATAATGTTATTAATCTTGTTCTTTACTATTACTGCCGTTTCTGCTAATGCGGAAAACACTGGAAAAAAATGTAAGCTGGTCATCGGCTCATCAAGCCGGGAATACACCGAAAGTATCGATATAACTTTCTGTAAAAAGGAAATTTCGGATTATAGTTATGGATTTCTGAAAGGTCTTCTACTGAAAGAGAATGTTCCGAATTACCTTTCCATAGATTATGGCGACGGAACATTTTCGAAAGAAATGATCATTCTTCATAGTGGAGAACAGCCTGACAGCGATAATGATGGGCTGTCGGATTCTTTTGAAAAGAAATTGGGAACAAAGCCTTATGTGGCCGATTCAGATGACGACGGAATTCAGGACGGCAAAGAATATGTCGCTTGGGGAGAACATTGGAAAAGTGATTTTGACGGAGATGGTGTCATCAATCTGTTGGACTCCGACTCCGACAACGACGGAATTCAGGACGGATATGAGCACGACACTAGACGCTTTTTTTTCCTAACACTGGCTCCGAGCATTGTAAAAAGCATATCATGGTTGTCTGAGGATACAGATATTGAGTTCTACAAGGTATTTATCCGAAAAAAAGGAAAAAAATATGATTTTTCTTCTCCTGCTTGGCAAGGAATAGAAAAGAGTTGTAAAATTGTCATGGAATCAGATAATTCTACGGTATATGTTGTGATAAGGGCTTATGACAAAATAGGACAAAAAAGTCCAGACTCAGAAGAAATAGAATTAACGCAATAAAAATGATCCTCGCTATAAAGGCGGGGGTCTTCTTTTTTATTTTACTCAAAAGATAGACTAAAAAGGAGTTCTCTATAAGATAAAGTACGCTTATAACGGTTTATTGACAATAATATCGCAAATGATAGAGTATTATTGAGTATATATGGCGGTACATTAAAAATTCAAGAAAGGAGAGAGAGTCAATGAAAAGATTCGTGAGTATATACGTTCTGATCTTAATAGCATCAGTGGTAGCATTTTTCTTTTTGAAAGGAGCATTTTCTGAGCAGTTTTTAGAGTCGACCTCAAAAAACGTGATGGTCTGGATTATTTTAGGGTTTATTGTGATCGGATTAACGATGTCTCTGGTAATGTTCGTGAACACAGCCAAAGAATTAAAACTGCTGGAGACACTGCTTTCACAAGAAGATGACAATATCCTACAAGGAAAAATATCTGAAAAAATTTCAAGGTCAATGATCGTTGGACACCTCCGTAAATTTCACACTGCGGATGTCTTTGGCTGGGCCAAAGGATCCAAAGATAATCTGAGTAAATATTTGGAAGAAGTCTTGTTCTACTGGCCAAACTGGTTGGATCACATAGAAACATGGCTGCCCGCCTTAGGATTGCTCGGCACCGTTTTCGGCATGATAGAAGCGTTGCTGGAAAAATCATCCGGCGGATCAATGTATGCGGGAGTGGCTAACGCTATTGGAACCACTGCGCTGGCGCTATGCGGATCTTTCATTTTATCATTTCTAACTAAAACCGTGGTTTCCGAGAGAAAACTTCAGCTCAAGACTATTCTGGTTATCCTAGAAATGAAGATCGTGCAAATAACAGGAGGAAAAGAAAATGTTTGAAGGGAAAAAAATGATCGTCTTTATAGATTTTCTCTTTGTTCTTTGCTTGGCTTTTCTGTTTATTTCACAAACGGAAGCCGACAAGGGAGAATCTCCTATCGACGAAAAAATTCCAACTGTCCACGTCTTTATGGAAGAAGGATCAGACGGTAAATACAAGACCAAGTGCAATGGAAGGATCGTAGGTCCCAGTGAACTGGTGCAAATCATGAAAATGGCTCCGGAAAAAGGAGTTAATAAGGCTCAGACTCTTGCTCTTATTGAGGAAAATATACCTTACGGGTACATTGAAAAATTCAAGAGAGCGATAAAAAGAGTTAATGTCGGCAAGAACAGTAAAATGGAAATAAGTTGGAACGACCAGCTTTTGTCTGAAGTAAAGTAGATGAGAACATCACAATACAAGCGCAAAGAACGCAAAGGAGGCGTATTATGTATCTTGAAAAGTTGAAATGGTTGAAGTATTTAGGAATTAAGACAAAGAGCACTGGAGCGAACGGGCATTCTGCTTTTCCGATAAAATCTGTAATGGTAGCTGTTTCTTTGTTCGCCGTAGTATTATTGATGACAACCAACTGGTCGGGATCGAAGACTTATTTCGATCCTTATAAAGGAGTCTCGGGAATTGTTTACGCGGCTCCTCCGGGAAAACCGCTGGACTTCTTCATGCAAAAAGGGTTTGAGACTCTCTATAAAGGAAAATATTTTCCTTTGGCCAATGAACTTTCTATCGTTAATGAAGGAGAGGAAGTCGGGTCAAATCTTGATGCGATCCGTTTTGCCCTTTACAACATTGGTTGTCGCTACTTTAATTATCCGGCGGCTGATTGGACCTATCCTGCCAGACTTCTTGCCGCGGGCAAGACTAAAAAAGAGGCGTTGGCCGTTGAAAATCTGGGAATGGCCTTTCAAACAGTTCCTTATTTCAATGGAAAAAATGAACGAGGAACACCCAGTCATATGTGTGAACCATATTTTTTCACCAATAATGGCGGCATGATTGGCTGGGAAAGAAAGTTTGCGGACGGAAAAACCCGCCGGATCGTCCCGAATGACGCGTGGGCATGCCTCAGGCCGAACACTTATGGTTTGTGGCGAGACAGCGGCATTGATGTAAAGATCGGAGTTCCTTCATTGGATCCGGAAGAATCATTACCGGTCGCGTTTTATGTTTTTACAAAGTTATGCGACTGGCAGACCGGCGAGTGGGACATAGAAACCACCCGTTGGCTCATTTCCCGGCAATACGCGTTTGCTTTCGGAATCTACATAGACCCGGAACAAGTAGAGATCTCGGGCAAAGGACTGCAAACCCGGTTTCTCTATCATGGAGAATTACCGGTAGCAATGGCTGTTGTCCGTTGGAAAAATGGAAACTCTAAACCGGTTCCATTAGTGAACAATAAATGCGAGCTATGCTTTTTTGGCTCAAAGGCATTGGATCAGTCAATTTTTATCCCGTTTTCCTATCTCTGTAAAATGGAAAAAGATGATGAAATTTTGCTGGCCGGTGGAACTATTGTGACAAGTTTCCAGGATATCCTGGAAGAATCGGCGCAAGTACGAAAAAATATAAGTGCCTCATCCATTGTCCACGCCGAAACACGCGGCGGATCTGTCATGATCGGATATGACGTTTCTCAGTATGTAGTCAAGTCTCAGCGGCTTCAGGAGATTGCCGATCGAGTTATCAGAGAAACTGCAACAAGAGAGGAAGCTGTAGAGAGGATTATGGAATTCGTCAATGTCGCCTCTCCATATGTCTCCGATCACAAAGGAGACAAAAATGATCCGAAATATAACGGACCGGTTGAGATTCCCATGTCCCCGCTGGTTGCCTTTATGAACCGCGGAGATGATTGTGAAGGACATGCAACCTCCGCCGCCTCACTATTCGTATCCGCTTCATTGGAAGATAATTCAGTTTTCGCTTTGTGTAAACTGACTTATCAGTTAAACGGGGAAGGACATATTGTACCGATGTTTCCAAATATCGGTACTTTGGAAAGAGATCCCTTCCCCAACTATGTTGTTTTCAACAACATTCCATTTTCCTACTTGGAAGCGACAGGCCATGGAGACGATCGCAATCTTCTTCATCAAGTCAGTCCGTCGCGAAGAGGCTATCTCCCCGAATATGCCAAGGTCGTGAGTCTTGGCAAGAAACGAAAGGTGGAAACGGTTGGATTCAACCAGTTTCGCTACGAATTGAACTAATTTGAACTAATTTGAACTAAAACGCCTGCTAGACATAAAATGTCCGGCAGGCGTTTCTAATTTGGCCAAATTTTTTTCTTTATCGCAGTAGTGTATAATGACTAAGATAATCAGATTTACATCATTCATGAAAAGATCGTATCCACTTAAAAATTACATTCTTGGCAGCTTTTTTCTTTTCATAATTTTTGTCTTGACCGGATATCTATTGGCTGACTTGAATTATGAATTGGCCGGCAAATATCTTGAAAAGATAATAGAAGAATTCAAGCATTTGATCCGTCCGGATCCATACCAACAGTTTCTCGTTATCTTTTTCCATAACGCAGCTGTCTCGTTCCTTATGATCATCACTTTCTTCTTCTTCGGTCTTTCGGCCTTGGTTTCATTGTTCTCAAACGGAATTATTTTAGGCATCATAATAAATATTTTTCATGAAAAGATCGGGCTTTTGGCTGTGACCGTTTTACTTGCTCCTCACGGCATCATCGAATTACCGGCCTTTTTTATCTCAACTGCGGTCGGTTTGCGGCTCGGAATTCAATTTGCGAAGAGCCTATCTCCAAATCATTCATTTAAAGGAGAGTTCCTTTTCGCAATGAGAATGTTCTTAAAAATTATCCTGCCAATGTTTCTGGCCGCGGCATTTATTGAATCATTTATCACTCCGCTGATCTTTGAAACATTGAGGTAATCTACCGGACTCTATTTTAATCTTCTTGAAATTGCCGCTTTAACCGAAACAATCCTGCCAATACTTTTTTTTGACATCGCTTTTTTTGCAATTATTTTGTCTGGCGCAAACTGAACATCAAAATAATACTGCGCCTTACCAGTTGCAATTTCATTGTCATTTTTTTCAACAACTACTTTGAGCCGGCGGCCATTAAAAGACCGGATATATTTCTTTCGCATTCTAGCGCCAAGCTTTCTAATACTGCCCGCTCTTATCTTTTTGATCTTTTCTGGAATTTGATTGCCCATGGTTGCCGCTGGAGTTCTCTCGTGGACAGAAAACGGAAAAACATGGATCTTGCTAAAACCGATCCTCCGGATAAAATCATATGTTTCGTCAAAATTGGCATCGCTTTCCCCGGGAAAACCGACTATAACATCAGTAGTAATCGCGATATCCGGTATTAGTTTTCGTGATCTTTCAATAATAGCCTCAAAAAGATCGGTTGAGTATGGACGGTTCATGGCATATAATATTTTGTTACACCCTGATTGCAGAGGAACATGCAAATGGCTACAAATTTTATGGCTGTTCTTGATCAATTTCAAAAGCTTGCCGTTAATATCATTGACTTCGATTGAACTTAATCTGACTCTCCCTAATTTCTTAATTTTGATTATTTCCTTGAGAAGCTCTGTAAGATCGCATGTTCTGGAATCTTTTTCTTTTCCATACAAGCCAAGATGAATTCCGCACAATACAATTTCTTCGTAACCAGCTTCTGCCACCGCCTTAATCTCGTTAAGAATTTCTTCTTTGCCTCTGCTTTTCAATTTTCCTCTGGCAAATGGTATATTGCAATATGTGCAAAATTGTTCACAGCCATCTTGAATTTTCAAAAAATATCTTGAACGGCCGCCGGATTCTGGCGGCTTGAGCTCTAGTCTTTTAATTCGCTTATGGAAACTATTTTTAGAACATAGTTTTGCGATTTCGTTCATGAAAGCATCAAAGTGTCCCACGCCCCAAACAAGATCAGCTTTCATATCTCCAATATCATCCTCATATGTTTGCGGCCAGCAGCCCATTAAAACAATTTTGGCGTTTGGAAAATTATTGCGCGCACTGTTTAACGCCTTTCTGCTTTTAGTGATCGCTTTTCCCGTCACGGCGCAGGTATTCACGAAAATTACATCCGGCTTTTTATTATCACACACAAAACCGGCACTGGCCAATTCTCGTTCCAGTACCAATGAGTCGTATTGGTTGACTTTACAGCCAAGAGTTTTAATTGAGAATTTCACAGCTATCATGTAAGCCATACAACCAAAAAGATTCAATAAAAACAGAAAATTGTCCGTGACAGGCTAATCTGTTCCGAGTGGCCACTTATTATCCCATTTGCCGTTAAATTCCATTTTACCAAGCACTTTTATCAGAACCGGCTTTTCGATATTTACCGCCAGCATACTGTTGGTGAAGACGTAATTAAATCTGGGTAGCATGCTTTGCATTCCAAGTTTGATCACCTCATTTTCATCAAGCATTTTATTGTACTCCATGCTGTTAACAATTTGACTTGGCGAATATTCAGCGCCGATCGGTTTGCCATAAATTGTCAGTTTCTCAAAGCCCGGGTGTTCCTTAAGTCTGTGTAAAATTTCTTCAACTTCTGCAGTCATAACTTCTTCGGCCTCGTGCCATGATTCTGCCTGCTTGATCTTCTGAATTCCAGGCAATTTAACTTGCTCGTCGATTTTTTTTGTATCCTCAGATATTTCAGCCAAATCCGCTTCTTCTTCAAGATATTTAAATTGCTTGTAATAATCATAGCGTTTACCGTACAATAAATTCATGGTTGCATCAACAAAACTCTGCCACTTCTTTTGTGCCTCATCGTGGTCATCCGCGTCTTGGCTGTGTCGAGTAATGATCTCTTTCACTTTCTCTTCCAAAGATGACGGTTCAGGATTTTGCTCTAAGAAAGCGCCCAGTTCTGTCGGGGTTATAGATCCGTCAGTTTTACCGATCAATTCAGCTACCACCGCATGCATATCAAAGTGTTTTCTCTGAAAAAAAAGTATGCTCTTGTAAAGTTTTATTGGATTTTTTGGATCGTCTTCGCATAGAGCCGGGCAATTGATCTGTTTTAAGAAAGAAGCGCGCTTTTCCGCCGACACTTTTCCACCGGCAATATCCTTCAATAATTTTCCTCTTTCTTCTTGACTGATCTGAACCTCTTTTCTGTTTAATAGATCATAATCACCGGATGATAAGATCACGGCGATCTTATCTTGCTGTCTTAGATCAGGCACAACTAACCAATCTTCAAACTCTCTGTGAGACTGTTCTTCATTTTTAATATGTTCCGGCATTGACCCAAACCAACTTTTAATTTTATTTATAAAGGCGTATCCGTATGGTTTTTCTTGCTCGGACACAGCTTCTGCTTCTGCAGTCTCATGAACAGGAATGCTTGTATCGGATAGGCTTTGTTCTTTAAGTGGATGGCTAAAATCATAAATAACAATACCGCGATTATCAGGCTTGCCTTCTCCCGATTCCATCCGTTTCTTTGTTTCATCGTGTATAAAACGCATTGCTTCCTCCGCTGATTTGTTATAAAGAGCTTTCGCGACTTTATCCGTTGTCAGAGAATCCCAAATACCGTCGGAGGCAGTAATAACACGGTCGCCATACTCAAGCTCCACTTCAAAGTATGTTGTTTTACCTGCCTTTTTTCCTTGAACGGAATTATAAACTACATCACCGATGCCCTCATCTTCGCTCTGAAATTTGATCTGGCCGTCTTTTCCAAGAACAATAAGCCGCACATCACCCGCCTGATATCCATTAAGGGTTTTATCAACGATTTGTCCCGCAATATAGCATGCTCCATCACTAACTAATCCTTCTTTTTTCATACGCTCGTGTGCTTGTTCTTGGGCTCGTCTTATAGGAATATCATTAACAAATGCTTTCTGAATTTCTTCGACTAGGGCAATTGATGCTTGCTGGCCCTTACCATAACCGCCGATTCCGTCAATAACGGCAAAGGCATTCTTTTCGGTATTAACGTAAACCGCGTCTTCATTTTTTTCTTTGTAGCCAAAGCCTTCATCGGTTCCGAAGGCCATTTTTCCATTTTGGGCATTTACGATCCCCGAAGCGTCCAGCCTTCTTTCCGATATCTCATCAATTGCTTCAAACCGATATTCCTGATCCAAATGATTTTCGGGTTTTCTATGTTCGGAATCGCGAGAAAATTGTTTAAATTCTTGCATAAATTTATTTTTTAATGATCGTGCCTTGATCTTAACACCTGGATTATAAACAGACAAATGAAAATTTTTAATACTGTAACAGTTTGGCATTGCATACTGCGCTAGTGCGTAGAGATAAGAGAAGTCATAACAGACAGAAATAGACACCTGTTTTCGTCCATATTCAAAAAAGAGCTCCCTCTGACGGAGTAAAACTAAAAAAACAGCCGTTTTTTAATTTTTATAGTACTTTGTTGTTGATTCTGCGTAAAGCATTTTTAAAATAGTTCAAATATCTCTTGCTGTCTACAATGACAAGGAAGACCTCTAAAAAATTCAGTCAAGCTTTTCTACGAGTTAATCTCGGTTCATTGCAACAAGTTCTTTAATAAATAAAAGAGCCGCGCTACATTGCTCCTGATTATGTAGGCGCGGCTCAAGTTTAATGAGCTATTCTCCTTTGGCGAGTAGCTTCATCATTGTTTC
>DAOUPS010000018.1 GCA_030626045.1 bacterium
ATGTTCATATTCTTGTTCTTCGGATTGGTTATCGGCGCCCGGCTTGGCTATTTATTTTTTTACGATCTATCGGAATTCATCGCTCATCCGCTGAATTTGCTGTTCCCTTTCCAGTCGGGATATTACACCGGTTTTTACGGCCTTTCATATCATGGCGGACTTATTGGAATTGCTATCGCCGGATTTTTACTGGGCAAAAAATATGATCTGTCATTTTTCCAACTGGCCGACTTCGTCATTCCGGCCATTCCTATCGGTTACATGTGGGGACGAATGGGTAATTTTCTCAACGGGGAGCTCTTCGGCAGACCTACTGACAGCAATATCGGGATGAACTTTCGGGATGGAGATGGATTGTTGCGCCATCCGTCCCAACTCTATGAAGCTTTCGGAGAAGGTTTGCTTCTTTTCCTTATTTTTTGGCCTTTGCGAAATAACCAAAAGCTTCAGGGGAAATTTCTGGGATTATATCTGATCGGTTATGGCACAGTTCGATTTATAATTGAATTTTTCCGCCAGCCGGACGAACACATTGGAACAGTATTATTTGGTTTGACAATAGGACAGCTTTTGTGCTTTTGTATGGCAATTGCCGGTGCCGCATTACTAATTTATTCCAAAAAGAATGAAAATTCTAGCGCTCGAAACATCATGCGATGAAACATCCGCAGCAGTACTGCAAGGCAACATGACCCAGCCGGTTTCCGTTTTGTCCAATATTATTTCATCGCAGGTAGCTATCCACGCGAAATGGGGCGGGGTTGTTCCTAATCTGGCCGCTCGCGAACATTTAAAAAATTGTATTCCAGTTATAAACAGCGCCCTGGAACACGGAAAGACCACCTTGGACAGCATTGATCTGTTCGCCGTTACGCAAGGACCGGGACTTATCCCCGCTTTGCTTATCGGTACGAACGTCGCGAAAACATTGAGTTATTTCCATAAAAAACCGCTCATTGGCATTCATCATATTGAAGGACACATTTACGCGAATTTGTTAAAAACAAATAATGATCCCAAGAAATTGTTTCCCCTGATCTCTTTGATAGTATCCGGGGGACACACGCAATTGATCCGCATGAAAGGCCACTTCCAATATGAGATTATCGGTCAAACGTATGATGATGCCGTGGGCGAAGCTTTTGACAAAGTGTCCAAAATGCTTGATCTGGGTTATCCCGGCGGTCCGATCGTTTCGAAACAAGCGCAAGATTTTGAAAAAAGTATCAGCACGATCAAGAACAAGAAATTAAAAAACGAACTTTTATCAATAAGCTTTCCCCGCCCTATGATCTCAAGCCATGATTTTAATTTTTCTTTTTCCGGACTTAAAACAGCCGTATTGTATTTTATGAAAGATATGAAAAAGAGAAAGATCGGCATTGAAACAATGGAGTTGTATAAAGGAGCAATATGCTACGCTTTCCAAGAATCAGCCACCGAAGTGCTTGTTTCGAAAACAATGGATGCGGTTAAACGATTCACTCCTTTGACATTACTCGTTGCCGGAGGAGTAGCGGCCAATAAAAAACTCATAGAAAAATTAAAAGAATCAACAAGCGAATTAAATTCTGTGCACTTTGTTTCTCCGAAACTTGAATATTGCGGCGATAACGCAGCCATGATCGGAGTCGCCGCATTTTACCGTTATAACGCACTCAAAAAAGCTAATCGCTTAAAAGAATTGGATAACAATTGGAAAATACTCGAAGCTGACGCCAATATGAAACTGCAAAAAATATGATTTTGAGTTGACAATCAAATAATTATTTGTCATACTTCACTGTTACAGTAAAAGTGTTTTAGTGTGGGTAACTTGATAATCTAAACAGGAAAATTCCAAAGGAGGAAGCTATGAAACGTTTTACGATTTTGTTTGCTTTTGCTGTTGCAGCGTTGCTGATATTACCAGGCTGCGCGGCAGTGAACAGTGTTCCTAAAGGAGAAAAAGGAATGTGGGGTAGCGCGGCCGGAGCCGGAGCTGGCGCGATCATCGGTCAGGCAATCGGCCGTGACACCAAAGCCACACTGATTGGAGCAGCCATCGGCGGATTACTCGGCTATATTACCGGCACGGAAATGGACAAGCGCGACCTGCGATGTCTGAACAATGTCTATGAGTACGGACGATCCAATCGGACCGTCTCTTGGATTAATCCTGATAACAAGAGCCAATACAGGGTAACTCCACAACCGGCTCGCAGATCAAACGGCAGGATATGCCGAGAAGCGAAGATCATTGCCGTCATCAACGGCACACGGCAGGAAACTTATACCACGGCTTGCCGTGATGAATACGGTCAATGGGAACTGCAGTAATCTTTCCTATCGATCCAAACCGGCGGAGAGCTGAAATTAAGTGCTCCGCCTGTTTTTTTTATAACGGGACAAACTTATACTGCGCTGGTGGAGATATGGAAAATCATTGGACGTTTTGTCTTAGCAATAGCGTTTCTACGCACTTCAGCCAAGATATCGCCACTACACCCTTTTAACTAATGACCCGCAAAGTACACGCAACAAGAGCCGCCCACAAATCGTGGACGGCTCTGAATTTTTTAGTTATTTAAAATCAAAGGCAGACTAAAATTTTGAATTCTATGCAATATTATTTTACTTATCGTTTTTTTCTATTGCGCCTTTAATTAACTTGTCCAGAAAATCAGGAAATTCCATGCCGGCTGTTCTAGCCGCTTGCGGAACAAGTGATGTTTCCGTCATTCCGGGAATGGTGTTGATCTCTAAAAAATAAAACTTTCCGTTTTTTTCATTCCAAATAAGATCAGCACGGGCAATATCTTCACATCCAAGCGCCTCATAAATTTTCACCGCCATTTCTTGAACCGTGTTCTGCGCCTTAAGTGGAATTTTAGCCGGGCAGATCTCTTCTGCCGCGTCCGCTTTATACTTCGCCCTGTAATCAAACCATTTTGAATTTTTCGGGATAATTTCAATTACGGGAAGCGCTACGATCCGCTTATTCCCCATCACTGCTACCGTAAGTTCCCGCCCATGTATATATTGTTCCAGCATCACTTTTCTGCCAAATTCGAAAGCCTGTCTGATCCCGTTTTTTAATTCTTTTTCATTCTTCGCGATCGCCATTCCAACCGAAGAACCAAGTTCGATTGGTTTAATTACCACAGGAAATCCGAACTGATCCGGATAATTTTCATCCGTTTTTTTTAAAACGACATAATCCGCTGTGTTAATTCCGATATTCCGTGCGATTGCTTTGGTTTGAGATTTGTTCATTGCCAGTGCACTGGCAAGGCATCCGGAAAAAACATAAGGCGCACCGATCATATCAAGCATCCCTTGCAATTTCCCATCTTCTCCAAATGGTCCGTGAAGAGCCGGAAAAACAACATCAAACTTTTCATCAAATACATCTTGTACAAATTTTCTTAGATCTGTTTTTGGATCATACTGAAATATCTCGTATCTTTTCTTATCCAGTGCACCAAAAATTTGCTTTCCGGTCTTCAGTGAAACCTCCCTCTCACCAGAAATCCCGCCCGAAAGCAACGCCAGTTTTATTTTTGCCATAGCTTTAGCTTTTTATCTGACAAAGAGGTGAAAAGTATTGCATGGGTGTGCGAAATCTCATTCTTTCCGTTCAATTTTTTTTATTCTTCCTGGCATATATTTTTGCAAAGCTTCAGGAATCAGAACTGATCCGTCTTTTTGCTGATAGTTTTCGATGATAGCAATGAGAATTCTTCCGATGGCGAACGCAGTCGCGTCATTCATATGCACCAATTCAACTGAGTCATCCGTGCGCTTGACTTTAGTGTTCAAACGGCGCGCTTGAAAATCAGTCACGTAATCAGATGTATGAGTTTCACGATATTTATTCTGTCCGGGCAGCCAACACTCAATATCAATTTGCCGATAATCAGGCTTGCCCATATCTCCGGTGCAAATCGCGACCACTTGATACGGGATCTTAAGCTGTTCAACAAGATATTCTTGAATAGCCACGATCAAATCTTGCTCGGATTCTCCTTTTTCAGGAGCCGAAAAAATTTCCATTTCCAGTTTGTCAAACTGATGACAGCGAAAAATTCCGCGGGTGTCTTTCCCGTATGTGCCAGCTTCGCGCCGAAAAGCGGTTGAATATCCTATAAAACGCAGCGGCAATTCTTTTTCGTCAATTGTTGTGCTCATAAACATCGGGCCCATGGAATGTTCCGCACTGCCTACAAGCAAAGCATCATCTTCCTTTAAATAGTATCTATCGTCAATTGGATCGAAACGGTCCATTTTTTTCATAACGTCCGCTTTCACGATCATCGGCGGAATAATCGGCGTAAAGGGTTTGCCGGATGAATTACCAATCTTTTTTGCAAGTTCAGCAATAACTTTTTCATCAGTAAGCACGTTAAGCACAAATTGAATGATCGCAAATTGCAAAAGCACCGCTTCTCCTTTGATATAATTGAATCTTGAGCCTGATACTTGCGCTGCCGTTTTAGTGTCAATAATATCAAGCGCTTCACCCAAATTCATATGATCTTTAGGCTCAAAATCAAATTTAGTCGGTTCGCCATTTTTCCTGATTACCTTATTTTCATTATCATCTTTGCCGATTGGAGAATTGGGATGCGTAACATTCGGCACTTGCGCTAAGATCTTTCTAAATTCTTCTTTGATCTTTTTTAGTTCCGGCTCTTTCTTGCCAAGATGTTCTTTGACCATTTTTCCTCGTTCAATAATATCGGGCTTTTGATCTGCCGGCGCGTTTTTTATTTCATCATTCAAGCTGTTTTTTTGCGCGTTGAGATCTTCAACATCCCGCAAAAGCTGCTTGCGTTTTTCGTTCAGCTCCAAAAGACAATTGATATCACACTTAATATTTCGCAACTCGCAATTTTTTTCCACCTCATTCTTATGAAGCTCAATATATTTTATATCCAACATAACATTGCTTTAATGGTAAAAAATTCTTAAAAGTTAATCTGTATGCTTGGGAACAGTTCCAGTATTTAAATGAACGGATTATCCATCTTAAAAGTTATTTTCGGGGTTTTATTGTTTATCTGATCAAGAGCAATTCCGTATTTTCTTTTATAGAGCTCGCCGATTGCGCAAAAAAGAGCACCTTTATAGTCTAAGTCGAGTTTTTGGCAAATGCTCCTTACCTTACCTTCACATTTCCCCTCAATTTCAACAAACGGTTCCAGAAACGGCCATTCGTCAATTGAGATCTCAACATCTTCCAATTTCCACATTTCACGTTTTGTTTCTTGATAGCTTTTCCACTCGCATCCGATCATTTTTAGAAATTCCACCGCATTATCGTAATTATCCACTTTGAGACAAATTTCTCGCTGGTCTTTGATCTTATTCCCGTCAATAATTTTGAGGCTCATGGTATTTTTTCCATTTTCTCTTCTAATTCTCAGCCAAGCATGTCTTTTCTTGTTCGGAAGAGAAAACACATCCCGTTCCTGTAAAAACTCCGGGTAGATCAATTTTGCTCCAATTTTTTCGAGTCGGCAACGGATGTCATTTTTATCAATATTTTCAAATGTTGCTTCGTACTCAATTTCCATAATAATAGAATTATATCTCACACGGAGTATCTACGAATTCCGCTTTAATATTGAATTCTTTTGCAGCCAGATCACCAAGGTTTTTGATCCCGAAAACTTCCGTGTTATAATGCCCGGCGCCAATTAAATTTACTCCCATCTCACGCGCTTCCCACACATTGTGTTCACGGAGTTCTCCTGTAATAAACGTCCTGGCCCCATTTTCATAGGCAACTTTGAAATCATCACTACCGGCACCTGACACAACGCCGATCATTTCAATTTTTTCCGGTCCGGCCAAAATTGATGTCTCTGATGTGTTCAATAACGAGTTAAGGAGAGAAATAAACTCATCCCTCTTCAGGCTTTTTTTAAGCTTACCGACAAAAAGTATTTCACCATATTGTCCGTCGTCCAGTACTTTCCATTGCTTCACACCAAGAAGTTTCATGATATGTGCGTTGTTCCCGAATTCAGGATGGGCGTCAAGAGGCAAATGAAACCCGCATAGACTAATATTGTTCTTCAAAATAAGCTTCAGCCGCTTTCTTAGAAATGTTCTTATCCGCGGCTGATCGCCAAAATGAAAGCGTGTGATGCCGTGATGCACCATGATCATTTGCGCTTTCTTTTTGATCGCGGCTGTAATGACCTCTTCAGATAAGCTGACAGCCGTAACGATCTTGCTTACTTCAGCGGCTCCTTCGATCTGCAAGCCGTTCCAACACAGATCTTTGAACTCGCCAACCTTGAGTTTTTTCGAACAATACTCAACGATTTTATCTCGTTTCACTGGCATAATTTTGCTTATTTGCTTTTATTTAGACCGCCTCTGCTAAAGAAATTATAACCGCTACTTTAGTTCTTTTTCTGAATCTTCTTTCTTTGTTTCTCTTGTTCGTTCTTTTGAAATACCTTTTTCATAATCAGCTTTGTGTTGTTTTAAAAACTCATCAAGTACTTCTTTACTGCTAGCGGATTTCTCTTCTCCTTCTGAGGCTACGCCATTTTTAACATCTTCAGCTCGTTCCACTTGTCCAACCTGTTCAGCGTCATGTTCAAATGGATTTGCGGTCGGTTTTTGTTCTTCTGTTTCTTCCATGTTTTTTTATGATTATTTAATGCACGTTTTTATTATTATGAACTCTTCAAAGACAAGCTCTTAAGATTTACACCGGGCGGTCAAATATTTCTTCTGCGCCAATCTTATTTCCTTGGTTTCATGAGCGGAAATATCTGGCATTCACGAACTGGTTTATCCATCAGAAAACTGAATAATCTTTCACTAAAACCGTGTCCGCAAGTCGGCGGCATACCGTATTCCAACGCTTCAACAAATTCATCATCGGCCATTTGTGCTTCTTTGTCTCCTGTGTTCCGCAAAGCCTGCTGTTTTTCAAACCTTTCCTTTTGATCGATCGGATCATTAAGTTCACTGTATCCCTGCCCTATTTCCGATCCCGCAATAACAAAGTGAAATCTTTCCGTAACATTTGGATCATCCCTGCATGTTTTCGATAAGGGAGAAATTATTTTCGGTTCATTTATGAGTATGACCGGCCCTCCGATATTTTTTCGGCAATGCTTCCAAAGAGAATCGACCAGCCTTCCCCTGCTTTTGATTTCAATATCAATCCCAAGCTGCTCTAGCTTTTTAATGATCTCTTTATCACTCGCTTTCCAAATATCAAAGTTTATTTGTTTTTTTATTTCTTCAGAGTAATCTATTAATGGCCAATCTTTGTCTAAATCCACATCAAATCCCCTTATTTTAAATTTTGAAGTGTTGAAAGTTCTTTCCGCTACATATATATAACAATCACGCAAAAATTTATACATTTTTTTATAATCGCCATACGCCCAATAAGCTTCACACTGCGTATAATCCTGTAAGTGCTCGGTTGACATTCCCTCATTCCTAAAAATTCTCCCGATCTCAAAAGTCTTTTCAAGTCCGGCCACCATCAATCGTTTCTGCCAAAGCTCACCGGCTGAAATTCTTAAGTAAACATCCATATCAAGAGCATCGTGATGAGTAATAAACGGCGCGGCATCCGCTCCACCGGTTGTATTTTCCAGAACAGGAGTTTCAACCTCAATAAAGCCGTGTTTAACGTGGAACTCCCTGACAGCATTCCAAAACTCAGCTTTTTTTTCTATCATATCCCGCACTCTCGTATTAAAAAGAATATCCAGATACCGCTTCCTGAATTTTTCATCCTCATCCTGCAAGGCTTTGTGCTTATCCGGAAGCGGCAAAATTGATTTCGCGAGCAGTGTAAATTTTTTAGCAAGTATCGATTTTTCTCCTTTTTGAGTATCAAACCGTTCACCTTCAACACCGACAAAATCACCGACGTCAAGATTTTTCATCCAGAACTTATAGTCTCCGCCAAATTCTTTTTTGTTGACGACAATTTGCATGCGATCGCTTTCATCTTGAAGATGCATAAACGTAATGTTGCCCATGTTGCGAAAAAGCATCACTCGCCCTGCGGCCGTAACTTTTCCACCGATCTCTTTTTTAACGATATCTTTTAAATCCTCTTTTTCGAATGAATTTGAAGGATATGGATCTATTCCTTTGGCTTTAAAATTTTCCAGTTTTCTGACTTTGTCGTCACGTATTTGCTCTAACATATATGTTTTGGCTTAAATATAGCATTTTATATGTCCACTCTAACAAAAAAATCCCCGATAGTCTAGAAATTACACAAAATTATTTTATCTAAGATATAAAATGGCGACTGTTGTATTCAAGAAATTTTACAAGATCAAAAAATTGCTGCTTCTTTTAAATTGACTAACAAGCTAGCTCCAATGAAAGAGAAAAGTTCGAACTTCGGGAAGCATAACTAAAAACGATATGACCATTATATACACCAAAACCGTAGCTGGTCGTGAGGAAGAGTAAAATTTAAGTGCGCTGCCTAGAGATCTCTTTGGAATAAATAAACGCCCTTGAAGATTTACTGAAGCATAGATCTCGTCAAGAACAAGATGTCCAAAATAACCGATGATAACTGCCAAACCGGCAAACATTGCTTTTTCCCCAGTAATTGAAAATAGCTTTAAAAACCATATAGTTGAAAGACCGGACAGGATCGCGGCCGGAATCGAATGAAATATTCCGCGATGATGAGTGAATTTTTTAAAAACGTATCCCGCACCGAAACGAACAAGAATAAAGACCAACACCGGCAAAGCAATTAAAAATTTTAAGTCTTCTTGACCACCTTGATAGAGACTGAAAAAAGCCGCTCCGGCCAACCCGGCGCCAAGAAGCCCGAACAGTATTTGGAATGGTATGCCGTTATCAGAATCAACATCAGGAAGAAAGGATCCAACAAGAACCGCGAAAAAAACCCAAAGAATTGATTCGACTCCCGAAAACATCGAATATATCAAAGCCGCAGTAACAACACCAACCCCCAGAACCACTCCCCAACTAATATGTGTCTTAAAATTAGCCATTTTTTATAGTTTTTCATGAATATTTAATTCCATATAAAACTAGTTTAGGAACAAAATCTGCCTCACCCTCTTTTTTCTGCCATCGCCGTCCAACCACCCCGCTCCGGCTTTGCCGAATCACCCCTCCTTATCCAAAGAGGGGATTGATCAGAAAAAAGAGAAACTAGTTTGGAGGCAATCCCATATCTATTTACAACGGCTTTCTCCCGCAATAAAGTAACCCGTGACATAGCTGGTAGTGCTTGTCAAATCGGGTTGGCCGGATAAAATAGCTGAATTGGAATTATTCAGCAACCTAAATTTCGCACCGCTCAATTCACTGAATTTCATTAGAGTATAGATGGACGCGGGAGAATCAAGATCCAGATCATAGATATTATGAAGATCAAAACTCTTAATTGCCTGAATGCTGATCTTATCATTCGCTTGTGCTGTCTCACTGTTATTGTAATGTGAAAAATCAACACTGTTCAATACCAATATTTTCCTGGTTTTCGCGATGCTTGCCAAACGCTTGGCTAGATCCGCAGCATTTCTTTCATTTACTCCGGCTCTTAAAACCAACGGTACGAATTTTGCCTGCGGAAATGTTCTTTTAATAAAAGCTACTTCACTATTAATGGCATGCTCCTTTTGAAAAACATCTTCTTCAATCTTTACCTTCTCAAATTGCAGAAGTTCATCAAGAATATTTCGGTCGCATTGCAAGACACCATATGGCGTTTGCCAATCATACACGGATGATATAATTTCCGCCTGCCCGGCAAAAAAATGATTCGGGCCGATCAAGATCACCGTATCATAATCACTCGTGAAATTAGAAAAAAGTTCAGCGATCAGATCAGCTGCCAACAAGTGATGGGGAATAATTCCGCCTATCACGTTTTGATCTTGCAGATCTATTTTTTTATTCGTAAATCGGTAAGCTGTTTCATAGAAAGACCGCTCATCCGGCTTGGCAAAATGAAAATTATCAGATTGCGCATCGACAGCTTGGTCGGTGGCATTATCCTTGTTATTCCCACCGTTATCCATGACAAATAAAAATGCGGCAGTTAAAACAATTAAGCCCGCTATAAGCAGGCTTAATGCAAAAGTTTTCAAGCTTGTCTTACTCGATGCCATTTTATTTTTTTATCTCCCGGCTCCATTTGTCTTCCACCGGCAGATCGCCTTCATTATCATATACTTTCGCCTGCCAGTCTTCATCAGTTAACCGTCCGTCTATCGGATTAGTAAATTCGTAGTGATTGAACGCCGCACCGCGAGTTAAGCGCGTGCCGTTTGCATCACTCACTGCGACATAAATAATATACGGCTTGCCGGTGGCCTCATATAATATTTCTCCCATCACTGCGTCCGTGTGGATATCCGCTATAATGCCGGCTCTCCTGTCTTTCGTTGACAGATCTTTGCCGCCTATCGGCGCAACTATCGTTTTAAACGTACTGCTAATGGTTCTTAATCTTTCAAAATCCTCATCGCTTATTTCTTGGTTTTGCAGTTCTTGTTCGGCAATCTGCCTAAAGAACTCGCTGGTTGTGATAAAGGCTTGATATTTATCATTGAATTCTTCCGGCAGCACAGCACGGCTGTTCAATCCATTTTGCGTTGTTTTGGCTAAAGCGATTATCCGGTTCCAAAAAACCAGATCCGGTTCCACATATCCTTTTACCGCAGGCGGTAATTCAGGTGGTTCGTCGCCGCCAGCGCCCATCTCCGCGTAAGACTGCTTGGCATAAAGCAAAGTATCGTGTTTCAATTCCGTAAATGATCCCAAAACTGTTCCCAAATTCTTTTTCTGCCAATTTTCATTGGTCATGAACAATGGATAGCCGTCCCCATAAGCAAACATTAAAGATTTAAAACAGTACAGCCAGCTCCAATAAATATTCTGCGTCCAGACATCCTCACCATAAGAAGAAAATTCATTGTTCAGTTTATCGTAAAACTTGGCAATTACCCGATCTGAATCCGGCGCGTGAGCCACAACCCATTCATCCAGAGCCGTTTTGGCTATTTTGTTGTCCGGCTTCAGCAGAGAAACCGGCATTAGCGCTGTAGGCATAGATGGCAGTTTCTGTCCGGTTTCCGCGTCCGGCTCACCTACTCCCTGTGTTAAATTATTGATGATATAGGCATCGATTGTGAATCTCTGTCCCATAAACCGAAACTGCATTAACTCTGCCAACAGTTCTTTTCGGCGCTCCAGATCATCGTAAACTTCCAGCGCCTCAGAAATAATTTTGGGCGGCGGCAACTCGTCCAGCGCTTTTTGAACAAAATTATTCAACAATTCATCATTCGATATTTCACCATCAGCCGCCTCTTCTCCGTATATCTCTTTCATTATTTTTGTATATTGATAAGCAGTCAGGTCATCGACTTCGCCCACAAAGAAATCTATTACCGCGGTCATATCCGACCACAGCTTGGACAGATCTTCATCCCCAACCTTCAATTCGTTGATCTGTCTGGTAATGATCAGTGCATCTTGAGTCAGCTCGGGACTATCCAAGGTAAAGCCCATACGGCCATACCACATCATAGCTATGAAATAGCTCTTCAAAATATCATTTTTGGTATAATGAGAGCGCGGTACAAACTGCGAATAATCATTCTTGAGAACCGGACGCAAAGGAGTGAAAAGAGGTGAAGGAGCCAGTCCTTTGGCGTCATTGATAAGTCTCAATTCTTGGCTGGCCAACTCATATATTTCTTCGCCTACGCTGATATCTTCGTAAG